>CALLKF010000070.1 GCA_938008535.1 uncultured Saprospirales bacterium
ATCATCTACCTGAATACAAATCAAATTTGGATTTTGTGTGGCATCAACACTTGTCAACAAACTATCTGCTCCATTTTGAATATTCAAGTGGATAAGCACATTGTTTTTACAATTCAAATTTGTAATTAATGAATTGACTGTAATGTTTAAACTGTCTAATTGATTATACGAACAGGTTAGCACAGACAATTGACTGTTTTGAGAAACATCCAATGAGCTTAGTAAATTATCATCACAATTAATTTCAATTAAAACGCCCACTTGAGATCCTGCATGAATGTAAGAATGTACAATTCCTGCAGAAGTTTTATTTCCTGATCGTTTTTCTGCAACCAATGTTCCCTTTTTTCTCAACAGTTCAATTGCCTTTTCAACATCACCATTTGTTTCGGTTAATGCTTTTTTGCAATCCATGATACCTGCACCGGTTTCTTGTCTTAATTTATTTACTTCTGCTGCTGTTATAGTTACAGTTGACATGATATTAATTTGAAAATTTGAATAATGAGCAAATTTGAAAATTGGTTTCTATTATTTTACTAATCCAAAATAGAGTGCCAAAGCAATTGCACCAAATAGACCAGGAACAACTATTGAAAATGCAGTTCCAACTGCGTTTATCATCGGTGTATATTTTTTGTGATTTAAACCTAATGTTTGAAATGCGCTTGGAAAGCCATGTAACAAATGGAATCCTAAAGAAAAGAAACCTAATAAATAAGGAATCAAGATATACCATTTTGTCATGGCTTCTTTAACTTCTACAAATGGATTTTCATTTTCGTGCGTGATGTACACTGCTTTTTTAGTATGCAACCAAAAATCTGACATGTGTAATACTAAGAAAATTAATAGTAGTGTTCCTAATAATGCCATGGAGCGACTGTACCATTTTGAATTAGCTTTGCCATCAATAACCGCATAAGCAACTGGTCTTTTTGATTTATTATCGAAATACAATTTCAGAGTCATTGCAATATGTATAAGTAAACCAGCAAGTAAACCAATTTCCATTACACGAATTACCCAATTGTGCGACATGAAATAAGCAGCTGTATTGAATGTTTCTCCATTATCATTAATTAAAATAGTTGAATTAATACCAACATGCACAACTAAAAATGAGATTAGGAATAAACCAGTTAAACCTACTAATAACTTTCTTCCAATAGAAGAAGTAAAGAATGCTTCTTTTGCCATAAGATATGTTTTTTTTTAAAAACCGCTGCAAAAATAACAGTTTAAAGCCAAAATTTGTTTTGGTTTAGATTATTTTTTTGCACAGTTTTTATTTGGATGAATTCTAAATAAATAAAAGGTCAGCAAATTATATATTTTGCTGAATCATTTTTATACCGTCTTAAAATTTATTTATGCGTTTCTAGCAAGCCGTTTACCAAATCCACATATTTTTGCTGTGCATCTGCTTTGCTAAGACCTGCTTTTGCTTTCCATGCGTCCCATTTAAATTTTCCTTTTATATCAAACATACCAGGTTTTGATGTGTTGTTATCTCCTTCAGTTGCTTGTTTAAAAAAAGCATACAAATCTAAAAGTTGTAAATCACTTGGACGTTTTGTTAAGGTTTTTGTATCAGCTTGTGCTTGTTCAAATTGTTTATCTAAACTCATATTTATTTGTTTATTGTTTTTAAATGGTGAATATGCTATATGCTTTAGTTTTTAAAACGTAATTTTAATTGCTTGGATATTTCATATCTTTATTTTTGCTTAAATTTAGCAAATATCTTGGAAAAAAGAAATTAGAATCAACACAAACAACAAATGAAAAAATACCAATTCGCATTATTAATTTGTATTCCGTTATGCTGGTTTTTTTATAAGCTGTTGCCAATGTATATTAATCCTGCTGCATACTCAACAGCTAACTTTATATATGCTGAAAATTTTGAACAAATAAAGATTTGGTGTTTCGATTCTTTTAGCAAAACTAGATTTGATGACAGTTCTAATTTTTTGTATTCACTATCGCTTTGGTTATTTATTCATTTTCTTAAATATACTGCTGTTAAGGCATCTATTTATGTAAATGGTATGAGTATGCTCGTTACAGTAATTTTGGTTCATCGAATAGTTGCTTCAAGATATGTAAGCATACAATTACTTTTAGTTGGTTTATTATTTCTGAGCACTCAAATTTGGGCTGGTGTAATTGGTGATGAGATTATTTTTCAAGGAATGTTATGGCTGTTTGCGATTCGTGCGTTTTGGCACCAGCGGTATTTTGGATTGATGATTTGGTGTGTAGTAAATATAATAGCTCGTCCTGATAATATTTTCATTTTAGCACCTATGATTATTGCAAGTTTTTTTGATGTATTTGAATTGAAAGACAGAGATAAACGTAAGTTTTGGTTTAGAAGGTTAAGACGATCATTAGGATTTTTTATTTTTCCAATTATTGGATATTTTGTGTATCGATACCTTTACTTTGGAAAAGTTTTGCCAGAAAATTGGCTACATCATTCATTAGAAATCGATAAGAAATTTGGTATTTTCAATGCTCAAGGATTTTATTACTCTGTTCATTATTTACGCTTTTATGTTTTACCATTAATAATAGGTGTTGCATTTTATTTTTTGAAAGAACGAAAGAAGTTATCGCTTCGATATTATACGTTAGCATGTAGTTTAATTGTTATTCCATTTATTTACAACTGCACATTTTCGCAAGATGACAACCTCGCGTTTAAGAATCAATATTCTATTTACTTAGGATTAATTTTATTGTCGTTGTTATTTATTCGCGATTACAGATCAATTTCGCAAAGCATAACTACTGCATTTTTTATATTTTTTTTTGGATTCAAAATTTCTTTTGGATATTTTCAAAAAACGCTACAAACAGACAAAGACAACTTATATTATATTGCAAATGATTTATCAGAAATGCACGAAGGAAAGGCAATTGTTTTTTATGACAATTACCTAACATGGATAACAGATTGGAGTAGTATTTTTGCCAGTGGAAAACACAGCATAAATGGTAAAGCATTTTCTGAAAAAGAGATAGAAGATGCTGGTGTTGACATGATTATTGGTTATGAAAAGTATAGCGAAGTAATTAAATCAAAATACGATTTATTTTTGTTACCAAGCAACACGCGTGCATTTGAAAAAGAGATAGAACCAGAAAATTCATTAGACAAATTCTTCTATAAATACTCGCACAAGTATCCTGTAAATTTAAAACTAAATTTTCCAGTTCTTGTTTGGAAATTTGGCAAAAATCAAAAACAAATTATTAGCATTTTAGAAAGTCATGGTGGAAAAAAATCAGATTTTTAATAGTAATCAAGTAGTCTCTGCGAGAATCGAACTTGCATTAACAGTTTAGGAAACTGCTGTTCTATCCATTGAACTAAGAGACTTTTTTTATGAAATATTGAATTAATAAATTAATGTAATAATGCTTAGTCAGGAAATCCATTTATGGTTTCATTATTTCATTGCTACATTATTTGATTATATTTCCTGCAGTAACGCCATCAGCATTCACAAAATACAATTTACCATTTGCATCTTCTGCCATTAAAATCATACCGTTGCTTTCGATGCCTTTTAATTTTCTTGGTGCAAGATTTATTAAAACGGAAACTTCTTTTCCAATAATTTCTTCAGGTGAAAAATGCTCTGCAATACCAGAAACAATGGTGCGTTCTTCAAAACCTACGTCAACTAATAACTTTAATAATTTATCTGCTTTCGCTACTTTTTCTGCTGCTAAAATTTTTCCTGTTCTAATATCTAATTTTGAAAAATCATCGTAAGTGATTTCAGGTTTCACCGCTACGTTAACCTGAACTTGTTTCAGATTCTCATTATTAGATGCTGAAACAAGTTCAGCATGACTTTGCGGTTTACTTTTGTTCAATTTCTCAATTTGAAAAGCAACTTGTTCATCTTCAATCTTTGGAAATAAAATTTCTGATGGATTTATTTTTGTACCTGATGGAATAATTTGAGCAAAACTACCAAATGCATTATTAAGTTCTATTTTAGTATCTACATTAAATAAATTTTCAATTTTTTGTGAAGTTTTTGGTAGTAATGATTTTAATAAGTATGATAAAGTTCCAACATACTGACTAGCAACATATAATACTTCACCTGTTCTTACCATATCCGACTTTACTAATTTCCATGGTTCATTATCTTGTAAATATTTATTGCCATAACTAGATAGCTTCATTACTTCAAATAATGCATCTCTAAATCTAAACCCATCTATTATTGGTGTACCATCTTCAAAAGATACATCACCAACAATAAAAGCACTTACTAAACTATTGGTTGAAAATAATATCTGCAAATAATCATTGTCCAAACTATTGACATTGTCAAGTTTGTACTCAGGTACAATTCCATTAAAATATTTATTAATAAGTACAGATACGCGATTAATAAAGTTTCCTAAATTACCAACCATTTCACTGTTCACTCTATTTTGAAAATCCTGCCATGTAAATTCAGAATCTCTGTTTTCAGGCATGTTTGCAATTAATGTATAACGCAACTCATCTTCTCTTCCAGGAAAATCTTCTAAATATTCATGCAGCCAAACTGCCCAATTTCGTGAAGTAGAAATCTTGTCGCCTTCTAAATTCATGAATTCATTTGCAGGTACATTCGTTGGTAAAATATATTGCTCTATGGCTTTCAAAATTGCAGGAAACGTGATGCAATGAAACACAATATTATCTTTTCCAATAAAATGAATTAATTGCGTTTCATCATCTTGCCAGTATTTTTTCCAATCATTTTCTGTTACATTTTCAAAACGTCTTTGGTTGTATGAAAATGTATTTTCGTTGATTGCTTTTTCTTTAAACAATTGTTTTGTTGCCGAAATATAACCAATCGGCGCATCTAACCAAACATATAATACTTTGCCTTCTGCACCAGCAATTTCTGGTGGAACTGGAATTCCCCAATTTAAGTCACGTGTCATGGCTCGTGGTTTCAAGCCATCATTTAACCAAGATTTACATTGACCAACCACATGTGCTTTCCAGTTATTTTCTTTGGATGTTTTATCAAACCAACCTTCAATTCCTTTTTGTTGTTCATCTAATTTTAAAAACCAATGTTTAGTCGATTTCAAAACAGGTTTTGAGTTTGTTAAGGTAGATCTTGGATTTATTAAATCTGTTGGATTTAAAGAAGAACCACATTTTTCACATTGATCGCCATAAGCATTTTCATTGCCGCATTTCGGACAAGTTCCAATAATATATCTGTCAGCTAAAAATTGTTTTGCTTCTTCATCAAAATACTGTTCGCTTTCAATAATTTCAAACGCATTTTTATCATTCAATACTCTGAAAAAATCCTGGGATGTTTCGTAATGAATTGGTTCAGTTGTGCGATGATAAATATCAAATGAAATTCCGAAATCTTCAAAACTCTTTTTAATAATGGAATGATATTTATCTACAATTTCTTTTGGTGTTGTATTTTCTTTTTTTGCTTTGATCGTAATCGCTGCACCGTGTTCATCGCTACCACAAACAAAAATCACATCTTTGCCTTGTAAGCGTAAATAACGTGCGTAAATATCTGCAGCAATGTAAGCACCAGCCAAATGACCAATATGCAAAGGTCCGTTTGCATAAGGCAATGCTGCTGTAATTGTATATCTTTTCGGTTCTGACATGATGCAAATATAGTAATTAGTGATGAGTGATGAGTAATGAGTGTGTTTGAATATTTTGTTAGCAAAATTTTTAGCTTATTTTTACAATATGATACGACCACCATTTCTCAAAAAAGGCGACACCATTGGCGTTTGCTGTACGGCACGAAAAATTTCTATGGAAGAAATTCAATTAGCTGTTGATACTCTAAAAAGTTGGGATTTGAATGTTGTCATTGGCGATACGATTGGCAAACAAGATAACCAATATGGCGGAACAGATGCTGAACGTCAAGCAGATTTCCAACGCATGTTGAATGACGGAAACATCAAAGCCATTATTGCAGCACGTGGTGGCTATGGCACAGTTCGTATGATGGACACGCTAGATTTTCGTGCGTTTATGGAAAGTCCGAAATGGATCGTTGGTTTTTCTGATATTACGTATTTGCATGCTCAACTGAATTGTAATATTGGTGTAGAAACGCTGCATGCTATTATGATGAGCACTTTTCCTATTAATACACCAACTGCAATTGAATCTCTAAAAGATGCGCTGTTTTGCAATAAATTAAAATATGATTTTGCACCACATTCATTAAATAAAAGTGGACAAATGCAAGGCGAAATGGTTGGTGGAAATTTGTCTATTATGTATGCTATTCTTGGAACAAAAACGATTTTAGACACCAATAAAAAAATCTTGTTTATTGAAGATTTAGATGAGTATTTATATCATATCGACAGAATGATGATGGCGATGAAACGTGCAGGAAAATTGAAAGGTTTGTCTGGTTTATTAGTTGGTGGTTTGAGTGATATGAAAGACAATACAGTTCCGTTTGGTAAAACTGCAGAAGAAATTATTTTAGAACATGTAGCTGAATACGATTATCCAGTTTGTTTTAATTTTCCAGCTGGTCATATTGCTGATAATCGTGCAATTTTTATGGGAAAACAAGCAAAAATTGAGGTTTCCACAAACAAATCTATATTTATACAATAAACTTTTGGCGCAACATTTGTAATAACTTATTTATGAAAAAAATTCTGTTTTTTAGTTTGATGCTTGCATGTATATTTTCCTTTGGAAAATGTAACAAGAAAAAGAAATGCAGTAAGAAAAAAGCAAATACTGAAGTTACAAGTAATTCAGCAAAATTAAATGCGGATGAAGTTTGGATGCAATATGATGAAAAAAAATGCGAAAATCCATGGCAATTTAATTGGTTTCAGAAACCAACGCAAGAACAAATTTTAGGTGCTGTAAAAGGCAATTTACTTGGAAAAGTAATCGCTATTTTAGAAATAAAATCATCAACAGAAAAAGATTTTATAAGTTGTGAAGCTTGTACTTGTCCGAACGGAACACATTATTTTCTGCGTGTCAACAAATCGGAAATAGAAAAATTAAAAGCACTGAAATTTTATGAAATAAAAGATATTCCGAAAGATGTTGTAATAGATAATACAAAATAGTATTTTCAAATTACCACATTTTCAAATTTTCAAATTAGACTTAATTTTTTCAGCAATTTCTAACATTTTCTCTTTAGAAATTTCTTTGGTATTTCTGAAATCTAAATCGTGTACAGAATTTATTGGTGATAAATGAATGTGTGTGTGTGGAACTTCTAGTCCAATTACAGTCATACCAATTCGTTCGCAATCAACAGATTTTTTAATAGCTATTGCTATTTTTTTAGCAAACACAATCAATCCTTGTAATTCAGCATCTTCTAAATCAAAAATATAATTAACTTCTCGTTTTGTAACCACTAAAGTGTGTCCGAGATTTAAAGGTCGAATATCTAAAAATGCAAAATAATTTTCGTCTTCTGCAATTTTATAACAAGGAATTTCGCCGTTAATGATTTTGGTAAAAATAGTCATTTGAAAACTATATTGAAATATCCAACACTTGCAATTCCATCGCGCCAGCAGGAATTTGTATCGTCACTTTTTCGCCTTTTTTCAAACCTAATAAAGCAGCGCCAATCGGTGATTTTACAGAAATTTTCATTTGTTTTAAATCGGCTTCAGCTTCAGAAACTAAGTGATAGGTGAATTCTTTTTTCATTTTCATGTTCATCACTTTCACTTTCGACAAAACCGATACTTTTGAAATATCAATTTTCGAGGCATCTAAAACGCGTGCGTTTCCAATTTCTGCTTCCAATTTACGGATGCGCAATTCCAATAAACCTTGTGCTTCTTTGGCTGCGTCGTATTCTGCATTTTCCGACAAATCACCTTTTTCGCGTGCTTCGCCAATCGCTTTCGATGCGTTTGGTCGTTCAATTGCTACTAATTGATTCAACTCTTCTTTCATTTTCACCAATCCGTCTTCGGTTACATACACTATATCTGACATACTTTCTGTTTTAGCTGAAAAAAATAGACACGCCTCGATTGAGACGTGCCTTCTAATGCAAATTTAGTCTTTTTTTGGAAAAATTGCAATTATTTTTAGCTTTTAACTTAAAAAGCTACTTTTGCAATCATGGTTGATGCACAAAAATCTTCTTTCTTTCAAAATAAAAAAATGATTTATCTGCTAATCGTGGCATTTGTGGTGCGTGTGTTGGTGTTTATTCGTTTTCAACCATGGTTAGATTCTGTAATTACCAAACAAATTTTAATTTTTGATTCGCTTGGCTATCATAATTTGGCATTGTGCATCAAGAATAATTTTACGTTTTGTGGTGACGCATTCCGAACACCAGCTTATCCATTTTTTATTTCTATTATTTACTTTATTTCTGGAAACAATGTTTCGCATGTGCTTTTTGTACAGATATTTTTAAATTTAATTTCTATTGTTTTACTTTATAAAATTGGCAAAGAATTATTTTCTGAAAAAGTAGGATTTATTGCAGCTGTTTTATTTTCGATGGATTTGCATCACATCATTTTTATTTTTTACATTTTAACCGAAACGATATATACTACTCTTTTTTTATTAGCTTTATTCTTTTTCATAAAAGCTATAAAAACCAATCAACTTAAATTCTTTTTGTTCACTGGAATTTTATATGGAATCAGCGCATTAGTTCGACCGATTTCGCAATTTTATATTTACTGTATTTTTGCTTTCACGTTAATTTATTTTTTTAAAACCTGGAAAAATGGCGTTCGTTTTTCATTTATTTTATTGGTTGGATATTTTATAGCTGTTGCACCATGGTGCGCTCGAAACTATAATGAATATGGACATTTTGCGCTTTCAAACATCAAAGGTTATAATTTGCTTTTTTGGAATGCAAGTTATTACGAAGCCAAACGTCAACATAAAACGATTGAAGAAATTAATCAAAGCTTTGTTGTAGAATTAGAAAAAATGGGTTGGCGCAAAGATGCGAATCCTTTTGATAAAGAAAAGTATGATGGTGAATTAGCAAACAAAATTATTAAAGCAAATTTTGCTGATTATTTAAAAACACATTTAATCGGAACGGTGAAAATTCATTTGAGTTTAGGCACACAAAGTTTAACAGATGTGTTACATATTCCTTCGAAGAAATTTAGCGAAGAAGAAAAATACACCAATGGAATTATTACGTTAATGAAGAAATTCTTTGCGCAAAAAACAATTTCAGAAATCCTATTAGGTTTATTTGTTGCTCTATTTTTAACCATCATTTATTTTTTCGCTAGCATTGGAATTTGGCAAATGATAAAAACAAAACAAACACTAATGATGCTTTTTTTATTGGGTTCTGCTGGTTATTTTGCGTTGATTAGTGGTATCATTTCGTATTCACGATACCGTTTGCCAAGCATTCCATTTTATATATTATTGGCAAGCGTTGGTATAGCATGGTGGTTAAATAGAAATAAGTTATTAGGCAATAATGATTAGTCATTTTGCAATAAGAAACTACTAATAATTTATATCCAATTACTAATCATGATTGTCCAGTACTTCTATCTTATCCATCAAAATTTTAACCAATTTATATTTTGATTGTTTTGTCCAGCCAGCAATGTGTGGTGTGGCAATTACATTTTTAAATGAAAATAATTTTTGATAAGTTTCTGTTGAATGAATTTTACTTTTAGTTATTGGTTCATCTTCATAAACATCAATACACAAACCTTTTATTTTTTGATTTTCTAAAGCATCTATAATTTCTAATGTATTAACAACAGCACCACGAGAACTATTAATAAATATTGGCTGTTTAGCACATTCAGCTATAAAATTTGCATCGCAATAATAATGTGTTTCTTCGTTGTATGGAACATGAAAAGAAATTACATCACATCGTTTTTGTAGTTCATCTAACGCAACATTTTCAACAAAATTATCACTCGTTTTTTTATACTTATCATACACCAAAATTTCTACATCAAAGCCGTGTAATTTTTTGGCAAATGCTTGTCCAGTGTGTCCATAACCAATAATACCAACCGTTTTTCCATCCAATTCTTCGCCACGATTTTCTTCGCGCAAAAACAAATTTTCCTTCAATTCATTATTTGCTTTTGTAATGTTATTTAGCAAATTCAGCAACATCGCCAAACAATGCTCACCAACTGCATTTCCGTTACCTTCTGGCGAATTTACACAAAATATATTTTTTGTTTTACAATACTCAACATCTACGTTTTCCATACCACTTCCAACGCGACCAACGATTTTTAAATTCGTTGCTTTATCAATTAATTCAGCATCTACTTTTGTGTAAGTAGTAATAATCAAAATAGTATAATCAGCAATAATTTGCAACAATTCATATCGTTCAATTTCAGGTTTAACATCAACCAAATAACCTAATGCATCAAATCTTTGTTGAAGATAATTATCAATTTCAGCAGTAATTAAAACTCGACTATTCATTAAAAAATTTGTATTCATTGGTATAATTCGTAGCTATTTTTTCAATTCATTACTTGCCATTTTTGTTAAATCTATAAAATCCTGAACACTTAATTGCTCGGCTCTTTTTGAAAATAAATCTTGTTGCAAAAATTCTTTATCCAACATTCCACTCAAACCATTTCGAAGCATTTTTCTTCGTTGATTAAAACCTGCTTTCACAATTTTTTTAAATAATACCATATCAAAATCAATTTCCAGATTTTCTTTTCTTTTTAAAGAAATCACACTGCTCATTACTTTTGGTGGTGGTGAAAAACTGGTTGGTAAAATATCAAATTCTACTTTTACATCATAATAAATTTGAGTCAAAACACTAATTACACCATATTCTTTAGAGCCATGTTTAGATGCAATTCGATGACCCATTTCTTTTTGAAACATACCAACCATAAACGGAATCGTCGTATAATTATCAATAATACTAAACACAATCTGCGATGAAATATTATATGGAAAATTGCCTACAATAGCAGTTGGTTCTTTTATCAATTCTTTCAAATCTAATTTCAAAAAATCTGCTTCTAAAATATTGAGGTTTGCATGCTGAGATTTGAAGTTGGTATTCAAATATTCAACACATCGTCTATCAACTTCTACACATGTTAATTCAGGAAAATATTTAATTAAATAAGCAGTCAACGCACCCATTCCAGGTCCAATTTCTATCACTTTTTCATTGTTATGATAATTTTTTATACTATCTATAATTTGCTGCAGCACATTTTTATCATTTAAAAAATGTTGTCCGTACGATTTTAAGGCTGTCACAAAGTTCAACATTTGTATATAATTTAGTTTGGCAATATCTTTAAATTTGAATACCTATACACTGTTAAGTTTATAGTAACTACGAAACCCTAAAGATACAGACTAAAATATACATTATGTTGCAGATTTCCAGTAAACCGCCAAAGAAAGCCATCCTTGTTCTATTCTCAAAAGCAAATTTGAATATATTACCATTTTTTGATATTGAAGAAAAAAAGACCATCCAAAACAAACTAAATGATGGAATGCAGATTATTTCTTACAATAAAATGCAGAAAAATTATTTCTTAATTCCAATGGAAATTGATGCAACAAAGAAAGAAGATAGCGTTCATGAAAAATTACGCATTCAAGGAAATTCTATTTTCAAAACATTTAAAGAACACAAAGAAACCGAAGTCAGCGTAGAAGTTTTAGGCGATATCAGCAAAGAACATCTTGCTTCTTTATTATTAGGAATTAGTTTATCCGAATATGAATTTCTAAAATACAGAACTAAACCAAAAGCATATAGTTTAACCATATTCATCGATGCATTATTGTTAGATGAAGCAACCGTAAACGAACTAAATTTAATTACCGAAAGCGTTCGTATTACTAAAGATTTAGTAAACGAGCCAGTTTCATTTTTAACGGCTGCGCAATATTCTAAAGAAATTCAAAAAATTGGTGAAGCTGCAGGTTTTTCAGTTATCGTTCTCGACCAAAAAGAAATTGAAGCAGAACAAATGGGTGGTGTTATTGCTGTCAACCAAGGCAGTTCAGCACCGGCAACGTTCAATATTTTAGAATACAAACCTAAAAAGCACTTAAACGAAGCACCTTTAGTTTTGGTAGGAAAAGGCGTTGTTTTTGATACTGGTGGTCTTTCCTTAAAACCAACACGCAACAGCATGGATATGATGAAATCAGACATGGCTGGTTCGGCTGCTGTCGTTGGTGCTATGTATGCAATCGCAAAATCAAAATTACCTTATCATGTAATTGGATTAATTCCAGCCGTAGAAAATCGTCCTGGCTACGAAGCAGTTTGTCCTGGCGATGTGATAACTATGTATGATGGCACCACTGTTGAAGTTTTAGACACCGATGCAGAAGGCAGATTAATTTTAGCAGATGCTTTGCATTATGCCAAACGCTATAATCCGGAATTGGTTTTAGATTTTGCAACCTTAACTGGTGCTGCTTTGCGCGCTATTGGCAAAGAAGCAGGTGTAGTGATGGGTAATGCTGAAAAATCTATCAAAAAGAAAATAAAAAGAGCAGCCAACAGCACAGGTGAACGCGTCGTTGAGCTTCCACTTTGGGACGAATACGGCGATTATATGAAAAGTGATATTGCCGATTTAAAGAATTTGGGTCCAATGGATGCAGGTGCCATCACAGCCGGAAAATTCCTCGAACACTTTGTAGATTATCCATGGATGCACTTTGATATTGCTGGTCCAGCGTACGTTGCTTCCAATTATAATTACCGAGGAAAGTGGTCAACAGCGTATGGTGTCAGATTATTGTTTAAATTTGTACAAAATCAGTGCAAAGATGTCAGTACAAAAACAGAAAATTAAAGTTGGAATTACATTGGGTGATGTTGCAGGAATTGGTCCCGAAATTATCATTAAGACCTTTTTAGACGATACTATTTTTAAGCATTTCACACCTATTTTATATGGTAATCCACGTGTTTTGTCTTATTATAAAAAAGCACTGAATGTCGATAAATTTCAATATTCAAGTATCAAAGGTTACAATAATATTAGTCATAATACCTTAAATGTAATTCCAGTTTGGGAAGAAGAATTTGCTATTACAGCAGGCGTTCCTTCTGAAATTACTGGCAATTATGCGCTAAAATCGTTGGAAGCAGCTTGCGATGCGTTGAAAAATAAATTTATTGATGTCTTGGTCACTGCACCTATCAATAAAAATGTAATGCATTCTGATAAATTTCCTTACGCTGGACACACCGAATATTTAATGAATTATTTTGGTGCAAAAGATAATTTGATGTTTATGGTTGGCGAAGATTTGCGCGTTGGTTTGGTTACTAATCACAGTGCAATTAAAGATGTTGCATCAAAAATTTCTAAAGAAAAAATTCTGCGTAAACTCCAAATCATGAATGCTTCTTTAAAAGAAGATTTTGGAATTGATAAGCCACGCATCGCTGTTTTAGGTCTGAATCCGCATGCAGGCGATGGCGGTGTAATTGGAAAAGAAGAAATAGAAATTATTTTACCTGCAATAAAAGATGCAAAAGCTGAAGGCATCATGGCGTTCGGTCCATATCCAGCCGATGGTTTATTTGCATCTTGCAATTTCAAAAAATTTGATGGCATCTTAGCCATGTATCACGACCAAGGATTGATACCTTTTAAATATATTGCCGGTGAAGATGGAACCAATTTCACAGCAGGTTTAAACATTATTCGCACATCGCCAGACCATGGCACCGCAGAAGATATTGCAGGAAAAGGCATTGCCGACGAAACCTCATTCAGACAAGCAATCTACACAGCCATCGATATTTACAACCACAGAAACGGCTTCTTTGAAATGCGCGAAAATCCATTAGTAAAACGCGCGGTGTTACACGAAGAAAGGATTTAGTAACAGTTTACAACAACGGAATATCAATAAACAATTTCACGTTGCCATCCACACCACGCGAACGTTCTTTCATCGCGTTTAGTTTTTCTACATCATTACAGATGATTAAAAATAAGTAATCATCGTTCAATATGCTTTTTTTAGTTTTGTAATAAACATCGCCTTTGTAAGAGTTTAGGTTGGTTACTTTGCATTTGTATTCTTTATTATAGTTCGATGCAATTCCTCGCAACAAGGTATCAGCAGTTTCTGGTTTCCCAACTATCATGATTGGATACAAAATTTTATTAGTGAGTTTCATGTTGTCCACTAGCTTAAATAATCCTTGCGGATTTTCTAATTGAAAAGAGAAATAGTCGCCCCAATTTACAGCAAAACAAGCTGCGTCAATATTTCCTTTTTCATCAGGAATCATAAATACTTTAGATGATGTTGAGTATTGAAAAACTTTTTCCAACATAGCAAAAAATTCTTCTTCTGTATTTAAATGAAAAAATGCGTAATGCTCTTTTTGTTCTTTTAGTTTATAATAAAACTCACGCAATTTTTCTTTATCATGTGAAATATCGACACATTTTTTAAATGCATCTTTACTGCCAAAAATTTTATTTATATGCGTATTGTTTGAGAATGCCCATTTTTCATAATGTTTTTCATAGAGTTTTGTATTCAACTCTAACGCTTCGTTAATAGCTTGGTTTTCTTTTCCCATCGCACCATATGTAAACGCAATATTTTCTTCTACGCCAACAATGCTGTGCATAATGCTAAACATCAACGTAAATATTTTTTTTCTGCGATAGATTTTTTTATTGTTTTCAATGCGTTCAGAAATGCGCAACATATTGTAATAATAACCATCAAATCGTTCATTTTCGTGATACACATCAAAACGATTTACATGAATGTAGCCAACTACATTAAATTCGCGTTTGCCATCTTTATTTAATTTTTGTGGATGCAAAACAGCTACTACTAATGCGTTATTATTGATAGACAAAGCAGATTGCGGAAAATTATGGAAGTAGGTTTGGAACGTAAATTTGCCTTGGCCTTTTTCGTTAATATGTTTTTCAGGAACCGAAATTACATCTTTGCATTGATGGAAAAAGTATTCAGTATCAGGAACAAAATCGAGCAAGTCTAACACCTTACCCATTTCATTCATATTTTGAATTTCGGTTACAATAATTTCTAACTCATCTTCAAACACATCATACGAATCAATATCTAAAGTTTTGTAAGAGAAAATTCCGTCGGCGTTTTTCTCTACTCTTTTATAATTTCTTTTTTGCATAGCAATCATTGAACTGCAAATTTAAAGTGGAATATTGATGTCACGCATTTTTACAGATTAATTTATTTGCATAAGCTTTCTATTTAAAGTAGAAATACATAAAATACCGATTTATGTGTAGTTGCTAATGGTTAAAAAAAATCAATTCAGCTTATACATTTTTCCTGGAAGCGATAAAATAATTCCATTCATTTCCATTTCTAATAAAATAGACGAAATTATACTTTGTGTAAATGGTACTTTTTGGCAAATATCATCGATCTGCATTTTTTCTGTTTGTTTCAAAACGTCATAAACTAGTTGTTGTTTTTCATTTAATTCTACAAATAATTGCGATTGTTTTTTTTGCGATGTAATTGATTTTTTTTCCAAATCCCAATTCATGCATTCAATAATATCTTTCGCACTAGTAACTAAATTAGCTTTATTTTTTTTCACTAAATTCAAACATCCAATTGAATATTCGTCATTAATTCTGCCAGGAAAAGCGAATACATCACGATTATAAGAATTGGCAATTTCTGCGGTGATGAGTGCACCACCTTTTGTTGCAGATTCAATCACAACTGTCGCGTCTGTCATACCTGCTACAATTCGGTTTCTGCTCGGAAAATTTTGCCGATCCGGGTTTGTTTCGCTTAAAAAATCTGTTACAAGTGCGCCATTCTTTTGCAATTTTTCCGCATAATTTCTATGTACGTTTGGATAAATCATATCTAAGCCATGCGCCAAAACCGCTATGTTTTGTAACTCAAATTGCAAAGCTGCTTTGTGCGCACAAATATCAATTCCATAAGCCAAACCACTTACAATATTTACATCGAAAGTAGCAAAATCTTCTATTAATTTCTCGGTAATTGCTTTGCCATTTTCGGTGGCATTTCTTGTGCCAATAATATTTACAAACCGATCTTTATTAAAATCAAAATTGCCTTTGCAGCACAAAAACAAAGGCGAATCACTACAATTATTTAAGCGTTTTGGATAGCGTTTATCGTAATAAAACAATACTTCAATTTTATTTTTTTCGATAAATTTCATTTCTTTTTCGGCACGTTTTAACGCATCATAAGTATCTTTAAATAATTCAGCTGTTTTTGGACCAATTCCATTAATTTTTTGCAATTTAGAAATTGGCGTTTTAAATAATTTTTCTGCGCTACCAGCATAGCTAATCATCGTTTTTGCATTTGCGTCGCCAATTCCTTTTAATAAGCTTAAAGCAATACCATAAAATAGTTCATTTTCCATGTCTATCTATTTAGATACATGAAAACGTCAAATTCCATAAATTTTTGAAAAAATATTTTTACACAGCTGGAAAATATTAAAAATCTGTGTAACGATTGAATAAGTTGGTACGTAAACTTATACCAATAAGGAAATTATTGGTTTTGAAAAACTCATTTTTCTGGTATCTGTAATTCATTACCACTTCGGCAGCCAAATTAATTTTTGGATTTATTAAATAACCACCACGCGCTTCAAAATTAATTAAATCGGTTTTAATACCTTGCAAGAATTTATTGCCATACGCTATATTCAGATTTGGACCAATCAAATAATCTGAAACAAAGATATTGCTGCCATCGTGCTTATACAATGCATCTAAACCTTGTTTTGCATATTGCAATTTTGCACTTGCCGTCCAGTGTTTGTGCCAATAATTTATAAATATTAAACTTTCCAAAAAGTTTGCACCTAACGGATGCGCCAATGCCTGATTAAAGTTAGTATAGCTTTGTTGAGGTGCTTTATGCGCAAAAACATACGGTCTAACGATGTTCAATTCAGCTTGTATATCTAAATGTTTTACTTTAAAAATATCAAAAACTTTGTAGCCAATTTGCGCTGCTACTTTAGTTCTGTAAAAACCTTTTCCTTTTCGTGCAGCAGCTACATCCATATCATCTAACATAATTTGTGCATAGATACTTTGTTTTTGTGCTGGTTTAAATTTAAAAGCCAAACCTAACACAACGTTATCTGGAGAACCTAATGCGAACTCTACTGGACGAATAAACGCAACTGGAATTAAGTAGCTAAATTCAACACCACGAGTACGGTTATTATCGCCGTGATACCAAGTTACACCTTCAAAAAAAGTGAACTGCATCCATTTAGCAATATCAACAGAAACTAAATGATAGCAACCATATTTTATTTTAAAATTAGATGGATTATTGTCAACATTAAAACCAGCAATATCACCATATTTCATTACGTTGAATAAGTATTGATATTTGATTCGCCAAAAATTCATCGTCATTTTTAAATACGGTGAATTAGAAGCATTGTCACTTAAAAACATAGAACGATAACCTTCGCCCCAAAATTGCTTATCATTTCCTATTTGGAGATTAAAATTTTTGCTTGGCGAAACCGAAATATAACCAGAAAATAATTGAGATGTGATTGCGTTTCCTTTAAAATTTGCTCGTCTGTAACCAGTTAATACACCATATTGTTGTGCATAATCTGATACTTGATTGTACATATTTTCATAAACACCTTGATAAGTAAATGATAATGAAAATTTTCTTCCAAGATTTGCTTCGATGCGCGCGCCGTAACCAGCAGAATATTTTAGTTTTTTGTCATTAATATCATAACCGAATTGTGCATCGATAATTGGATTAATGGCAATATAGAATTTTTTATTTTTAGCAGAAATTGCTAACATATCGCCTTTTAACAAACCAAATTTAAATCCATTTTTAGATGAATCTGTGTCAAAACCTAATTCTTGCAAAGCAGAATCAGGAACCGCAGCAACAATTTCAGCCATATTATATGGTTTTGCAGCAGTTATAAAATGCGATGATGTAGAAATATATCTTTCTAATCGATTTTGCATTTCATAATTCAACGGGAAATTGAGTTGTTGTGCAATTGCGCTTAAGCAAAAAAACAGGATTGGAATAAATAATATCTTCTTCATCGTATAAACAGAACGCTAAAATAAATGTTTAAAATAGAATAATGTAGATAAATAGGAAAAAGTTATAAGCAAAAGCTATTTTTCGACATTAATTAGTAAATAAAAATCTGAAATTGACATGTTATCACTAAAAAAAAATATTAAACGAATAATGTTATATGCACCATATCTTGGTGCTGGAATTTCTGTAAAATCGGTAAATGATGATTTTACTAAGATTGAAGCACAAATGAAAATGCGTTGGTATAACCGAAATATAGTTGGAACACATTTTGGTGGTTCACTGTATAGTATGTGCGATCCATTTTATATGTTTATTTTGATGGAAAACCTTGGAAAAGGTTACATCGTTTGGGACAAAGCTGCAACTATTCGTTTTAAAAAACCAGGTTTATCAACGGTAACATCTACTTTTGAAATTACTAAAGATCGCATTGCTGAAATTAAAGCAGAAGTTGACCAAATTGGAAAGAATGATTATATTTTTTCCACAACCATAACCAATGAAAAAGGCGAAGTTATTGCTGAGGTTGAAAAAGTGGTTTATGTTAGAAAAAAATAAAAAATCCAACCTAAATTAGGTTGGATTTTTAGATTTTATTTCAGAAAGATAATTATTTAACACGTGTCCATGTATCAGATTTTCCAAAAATGGATGCCGAACAAATGTAGCCACGTAAATGCAGCGTTCCGTCGTCGTTTAACTTCATTTTGCCACAATATGTTTTCCCTTTTTTATATACTTTTCCATCAATAAATTCATTTTCTGTTTTATCAAACTTAAAACCTGTAACAGTTTTCAAACCCATTACTGTTCTGGATCGCAACTTAGGATCTGGATTATCTATGTCTGTTCGAGGTTTTCCATTTTTATCATTTGGCACTTTCATCCAAACCACTTTGCCTTCAATTTCACCATTAGCAGTTTTGTAGAGTTCAATTTTATAGTCTTTATCACCAACTAACCAAATGCCTACAACATCATCTGGGCCAGCAGCTAAAGAAATAAATTTGGCTGCAAAAAAAAATAAGGTAGTTAAAATTACTTTTTTCATGACTTCTGTTTTTTATAAAAATTAATTTAGATATTTAAATCCTTGAATTTTAAAAATAATGCCAAATATTGAATAAAAAAAACGGCTATAAAAATATTTATAGCCGAATATAATTGATTGTATTACAAAAAAAGTATTCTTATTCGGTAACAATTGGAATTAAACCACGAATTCCCATATCTACAACAGAATCTAACGGTGCGTTGGAATTTAAACCATCAACAGGTTCATATAAACCATCATTATTTCGGTCTAGCCATTCAAAACTTTTGTTGGTAGATAATGAGACTGTTACAATTATATCTTTTGTTTCATTACCTGTAATTGTTATTGGTGATGTAAATTTTCCGACAACAATACATGAATTTGCAGGAATTCCAAGTGCCGATTCAAACGGATTCACAACTGTAGTTCTTGTGCTTGTACCAGCTGTCCATTTTGTGGCAGGTTGAGTGCCAATAAATGGCACGTTAAATGGCTTTACTGCACCAGAACCTTGTGGTAAATTTCCATTTACATTAATAACTTCACCTTTAAGTGAATAAGAAGTAACATACGAATTGAAACCTAAGAAAGAAGCAACTTCACCATCAAAAGTAAAAAGTGCGCCACTATTATATGTAGGCGTTCTGTAAGCCATTTTTACATCATAATCTTGATATGCTAATGAAATTCGCAACCATTTATACGTTTGTTTTGTCAAATTTTTTAACGGAACAGAATAAAATTCTTCGCCTTCACCTTTTATTATAGACTTTGAGAAATCGATGGCATTAGAACCACCTGTTGTAACTTCTGAATTTTTATAAAGTATATTTAATCCAAATGGCGATAATGAATCAATAGCTAATTCTATATAATGTGCACTCATTTTATGAAATACTGGAGATTGTGCCGAATTGCCAAAAGGAATACTTGATGGACGAGCCAAATTATCTAATCGCGTTTGAGTTGAATCAAATTTAAATTTGAAAATCAGTCGTGGTCCAGTATCTTCTATTGTTGTTTTTTTACAACTAATTGCAAATATGGCAATGGTTACTAAAAATAGTATCTTCTTCATAGAAATATATTTAAACAATTGATTACAAAGCTACTAAGATTCAAATTAGATGCCAAATAATTTGTGTGAATTTTGTGTTGTGATTGCAGAAATTTCATCTAAACCTTTTTCATATACTGTACATAAAGTTTCTGCAACCAATTTAGTATAAGCACTTTCGTTTCTTTTTCCACGATATGGAACTGGTGGCAAATAAGGTGAATCGGTTTCAAACACAATTTTATCAATTGGAATATGTTTTAAGGTATCACGTAAGTTCGTATTTTTATAAGTAACCACACCACCAATTCCTAAATAAAACCCAAGTTTAATTATTTCATTTGCTTCTTCTAAACTACCAGTAAAACAATGAAACACACCACTCGGATTTTGTTTTCGTTTCTTTAAAATTTCGATTAATATATGCGTTGATTCTCTTGCATGAATGGCAACTGGCAAGTTTTTTTCAATTGCCCAATCGCACTGCAATTCAAAAGCTTCTTTTTGAATTTCTAAAGTTGATTTGTCCCAGTGCATATCTATACCGATTTCACCAACTGCTACAAAAGTAGTCGTGAGTCGTAAGTCGTGAGTCGTAAGTGTAATATCATCAAACAAATATTTTCGTACAATTTCTAATTCTTGTTTATACGTTTCTTGTTTTACATAACAAGGATGCAAACCCATCATCGGAAAAATATTTTCAGGAAATTGTTCTACTAAATTCAGCATCGGTTGAATTGTACTGGAATCTACATTTGGAATAATCATCTTGCAAACACCAGCATTTATTGCACGTTCAATCATTTCTGTTCTATCAGTATCAAACTGCACTTCGTACAAATGTGTATGTGTATCTATAAGAGTCGTAAGTCGTGAGTCGTGAGTCATAAGTAAAAAATAATATTTTTTTTACGGATTTATTTTGTCAAGAATAACCTTTTTTTCTTTACAATATGCTAATAACTTTGGCAAACAATATTCTAAATGTTTCCATGATTTCTCATTATCGTGCAATACAATTATATCACCATTTTTTACTTTTTGTAAATTTGAATAACATTTTTCTGATGAAATATTCTGGTCAAAATCACCAGGCATTATCGACCACATGATAGTAGTTTGTTCTGAAATTACTTGGTGCTTGAATTTTCCATATGGTGGTCTATATAAATCAATTTTTACATTGGTGATAATTTCCAACGTATCTTTTCCTTTTAAAACATTCTGTTCATATTCATTTTTAGAAATCTTCCAACCATCTAAATGTGCATCACCATGACTTCCTATAGCATGATCATTTGCTTTCATTCTTTTTACAATTTCCTGATTCTTTTTGGCGCTCTCACCTAAACAAAAAAATGTTGCTTTTGCATCGTATTTCTTCAATTGTTCTAAAATCCAAGGTGTAATTTCTGGATGCGGACCGTCGTCAAACGTAAGATAAATCTTATTCTCTGCGTTCGGCAAATCCCAAACGAACTGAGAAAATAGTTTTTTAATAATATATGGCGTATGAACAAAATACATTTTACAAAGCTAAATGCTTATTTTAGCAGTCCAAATTTACAAATTTCAAATTGGCAACTGCTAATTTTTAAATTAAATAAAGTATGAGTAAAAAAGTTAGAGTTCGATTTGCACCAAGTCCAACAGGTCCGTTGCACATTGGTGGCGTGCGCACTGCCTTGTATAATTATTTGTTCGCCAAAAAATACGGCGGCGATTTTATTTTGCGCATTGAAGACACCGATCAAAATCGTTTGGTGCAAGGCACAGAAAATTATATAATTGAAACGTTGAAATGGATTGGCATCGAGCCAAATGAAGGTGTTGGTTTTGGCGATGGACAATTTGCACCTTATCGACAAAGCGATAGAAAAGATTCTTACCGGCAATATGCAGAACAATTACTGAATGCAGGTTTTGCATATTATGCGTTTGATACAGAAACTGATTTGGAACAATTGAAAGCAACGCATCCAAATTTTAAATACGATGCAAATACACGCGAGCAAGGTAAAAATTCACTGACACTTTCTAAAGAAGAAGTAGCTCAACGTTTGGCAAATAATGAGCATTATGTGATTCGTATAAAATTACCATTAGATGAAGATGTGAAATTTCACGATGAAATACGCGGTCACGTAACCGTGAATACTTCGCAAATGGATGATAAAGTGTTATTGAAAAGCGATGGTATGCCAACTTATCATTTAGCAAATGTTTGTGATGATTATGTAATGCAGATTTCGCATGTGATACGTGGTGAAGAATGGTTGCCAAGTGCGCCTTTGCATGTGTTACTGTATCGTTATTTAGATTGGGAAAATTCAATGCCAAAATTTGCACATTTACCACTTTTATTAAAACCAGACGGCAACGGAAAATTAAGCAAACGCGATGGCGATCGTTTAGGTTTTCCTGTGTTTCCTTTAGAATGGACAGATCCAATTAGCAATGAAATTAGCAGTGGTTACAAACAAAAAGGTTATTTGCCAGAATCAGTTTTAAATATGCTGGCTTTTTTAGGTTGGAATCCTGGAACAGAGCAAGAAATTTTTTCAAAAGAAGAATTAATTGTAGCATTTAGCATAGAACATATACATAAAGCTGGTGCAAAATTTGATTTTGAAAAAGCAAAATGGTTCAATGCAGAATACATTAAAAAATTATCGAACGAAGCATTAGCATCTTTAGTAAAAGAAACTGTTACCACTAAATTTGGAAATCAAGATGATGTATATTTAACAAAAGCTCTTGGTTTGGTAAAAGAACGTTTTGTTTTTTTAAATGATGTTGAATTGTTTGGCTATTTATTTCAGCCGACAGAAAAATACGACGTAACTATTTTATCTAAAATAAATAACATTAAAGAAAATTTTAATGTTGATGCATTTGCTGATTTTTTACTACAACAAACTAATACTGATTTAATCGCTATCGAAACATCATTAAAAGAATTTGCAACCAATAATAATATTAAAGTTGGCGACATGATGAAGTTTTTGCGTGTTAGTTTAGTTGGTGAATTATCAGGACCAACTATACCTGAACTCATTCAATTATTTGGCAGTGAAGAAACAAATAAACGAGTAAAAAATTGTTTTAGTCAATTGTAATTGATATAAAAACCGTTTTAAAAAACAAAAAGATGGAAGAAAAAACAGAAGAAAATAAGTCGTTGAATTTTATTGAAGAAATTATAGATAACGATCTGAAAGAAGGAAAACACGATTCCATCTTAACGCGATTTCCACCAGAACCAAATGGTTATTTGCACCTTGGTCATGCAACTGCAATTTGTTTAAATTTTGGTGTAGCACAAAAATTTGGTGGCAAAACCAATTTACGTTTCGATGATACGAATCCTGTTACTGAAGATACCGAATATGTTGATAGCATACAAGAAGATGTAAAATGGTTAGGTTTTGATTGGGCAAATATTTTTTATGCAAGTGATTATTTTGATCAGTTGTATGCATTTGCTGTACAGCTAATAAAACAAGGCGATGCGTATGTTTGTGATTTAACTGCTGAAGAAATTGCTGCGCAAAAAGGCACACCAACCGAAGTAGGAACCAACTCACCTTTTAGAGATAGAACCGTTGAAGAAAATTTGCAATTATTTGCAGATATGAAAGCTGGAAAATACAAAGAAGGTGAAAAAACCTTGCGTGCAAAAATCGACATGTCGTCAACGAACATGCTGATGCGTGATCCGCTTTTGTACAGAATAAAATTTGCGCATCATCACCGCACCGGCGACAAATGGTGCATTTATCCGATGTATGATTTTGCGCACGGACAAAGCGATTCGATTGAAAAAATTACGCATTCTATTTGTACACTTGAATTTGTGCCTCACAGAGAAGTATACGATTGGTGTATCGAAAAATTAGGCATTTATCCATCTAAACAATACGAGTTTGCGCGCGTGAATATTAACTACACGGTGATGAGCAAACGCAAGCTCAAACAATTGGTAGAAGAAAATCATGTGGCTGGTTGGAATGATCCAAGAATGCCAACGATTTCTGGTATGCGCAGACGTGGCTACACTGCCAGTGCTATTCGTGAATTTTGCGACAGAGCAGGAATTGCGAAGCGCGAAAAAGTAAATGATATTTCGTTGCTGGAATTTTGTGTACGCGAAGATTTGAATAAAATTTCGTTGCGAAGAATGGCAGTTTTTAATCCTGTAAAAGTGGTGATTACAAACTTAGAAGAAAATGAAATTTTATTAGAGATTGAAAACAATCCAGAAGACTCAACCAGCGGCACACGACAAGTTGCATTTACTAAAGAAATTTTTATTGAACGCGAAGATTTTGTAGAAACACCGCAAAAGAAAGTGTTTAAAATGGAAGTTGGAAAAACGATTCGTTTGAAAGGTGCGTTTATTGTGACGTGCGATAATGCAATAAAAGATGAAGATGGAAACATCGCAGAAATTCATTGCACTTACCATGCAGATAGTAAAAGTGGACAAGATACTTCTGGAATAAAAGTGCAAGGCACGTTGCATTGGGTAAGTGCTAAACATGCCATAAACATTGAGGTGCGCGAGTACGACCGTTTATTTAAAGTAGAAAATCCGGATGCTGAAGAAGGAGATTTTAAAGATTATATTAACGAACATAGCTTAGATATTATACCAACTGCGTATGCAGAACCAGAATTAGCAAATGCGACACTAAACGACCATTTTCAATTCTTGCGCAAAGGTTATTTTTATTTAGACAAAGATTCATCTTCTGAAAAAATCATCTTTAATAAAACCGTTGGTTTGAAGGATGGCTTTACGAAGAAGTAGATTTTAAGTTACAATATGAATCAAACTAAAAAAGCCAATATCTGTATTATAATTATTCTAATTCCTTTTTTAATACTTTTGGTCTCTACACTAACTTCAGAAATATTCTTTTTATTTCCTTTATCATTAATTATATTATTACCATTCACAGTAATAGCTATAATTTTAAAAAAAATCTGGAAAATAAAATTTGAGGATGGAAGTACTCAAGGCGATATAAAATTACTTTTGTTTGGTACTTTAACATTTATTGGTATTTTAGGAGGTATTCTTTCTTGGATGTTTTTATTCGTTGTAACAAGTTAATGTTTAATCATGCAACAAATAATCTTCGAAGAACCATATTTTTATCAATTCTACAAACAAGAAAATGATTATTACTTAAGTGTGTTGTGTGGCACTTCTGCACAGTTTGATATCACTATAAAATTTACGGAAACAGAAATTGAAACTTATCTTCTAAAAGGACAAGATTATATTGTAACAAAAGCAAATCTCATCTTTAATCATCCAAAAGATTTTATTGAAAGAAAGATCTAGAGTTTATTTCTCAACTACCGAATAAATCGCGGCCATAATTTTATCTAAATTACTAGGATAATTTACCCAATTTTTTTCAGATTTAGCACTGTAAACCGCAACATACACTTTGCTTTTCCGTTCACCAATAGTAATAGTTAATTGCAACGGCAACGCAACTGGATTTGTGGTTAAACGTTCGTTGCAAGCCACATCATTTTCATTACAATCATAAGAAGATTTGAAATCAAAAAAACCCAAATCTATAATGTATTGTGCTAATTTCACGAGTTGATCGCGCGAAATATTTTTTTCTATGCGTTGGTCACCAGCTTTTTTTGTTTTGTATTCACGATGAATTCTGCCAGCATTTAGAATAGAAATCCTATCATACATTTTTGAATTATCATCATTCAAAACAGTTCCACCATTTACATAAATATCAACATAATCATTCGGATTGAATTGCACTGGAATATTCAGTTGCATCGTTTTTAAGACGCTGTCTAATTTTTTATCATTGTTTCTTCTAATGGTTTCTGCTTCTTTAGAAAATTCAGAATAATTTGCTTTTGCCAATACATCTTCTTTTACATTTCCTTTAGAAATTATTGTTTTGTTGACAGGAATTTTCTCGTCAATTTCATTCGCAGCAACTGATTTTGTTGGGTTTGGTTTATTATACGTTGCATTGCCATTTACAATTGGTGTAGTTTCAAACGAGAATTCTTTAAAGTTTTTGGTTGTATCAAAATTAGATTTTGATGGCAATAAAATGTCATTTTTAACAGCTGATTTTGCAATTGGCTTTTCTAAAACAGGTTTTGGCGCAATCTGTTTTGGCTTTTCAATTACTACTGATTTTTCAGGTAATTTGCTTTTTAATGAATCTTTTTGAGCGTTAACTTTCTTAACTGAAATATCATTTCTTTCAATTACTTTATATTTCAATTTAGTAATTGTATCCTTTTCTATTTCAATAGATTTGGCAACAACTTCGTTTTTATTTTGAAATGGTTTAGTAATCGTTTCATTTACTACTCCTTTCTTGCTTTGAGTGGAAACACTATCTATTTTTATGTTTTCTTTTCTTGCATCAATAGTTGGAATTGATTTATAATCATCAGAAATTTTTGGATTATTTTTTGAACTTTCTACTTTTTGAATGCTATCATATTTTTTCCATAATGCATCAAAACCACTTTGCGCTTTTATTGAAAAAGTCACTTGAAAAAAAATAAATAGCAACAAATAATTCTTCATTTCTAACACAGTTTTATAAAATTATTTTTCAATTACTGAATAAATTGCATTCAAAATCTTTTCTAATTTTGGTGGATAATCCACAAAATTTGCTTCCATATTCGGTGCAAAAAGTGCTACATTTACTTTGTTTCTACGTGCACCAATAGCAACAGTAATATTCAATGGAATTGGTTGTGGATCGCGTTTCATTCTAGACGTACAATCAACATCATTTATGTCGCAATCATACTCTTTTTTAAAATCAAAAAAACCTAAATCAACAATATATTGTGCTAGTTTCATCAATTCATCTTTAGAAATTTTCTTTTCTTCACGTTGTTCACCTTGCAACTTTGTTTTGTATTCGCGCTGCACCATACCTGTATGAAAAATAGAAAGACGATCGTATATTTTTGCATTTTGTCCAGCATATAAACCACCACCACTTACATAAATTTCTATATAATCATTAGGATTTACAGTTACAGGAACTTTAACTGGCAAAGATGCCAACACGCTGTCTAGCCATCGTTTATTAGTTCTGCGGATTGAATCTGCTTCTTTTGCATATTTATCATAACTCTCTTTTTGAGTTAAATCTTCTTTCGTTAAATTCTCTTTGGCTGTTGCTTTTGAATTCACAGGAATTTTAGCTTCTGCAATTTCTTTATCTTCTTTTTTAGGATTTGGCAGGTTGTAACTTGGTTTATTTGAACTATTGGTTATAGGTGTTGTTTCGAAATAAAAATCTTTTAATTTTTTTGTGGTATCTATTTTATTGTATTTTTTTATTTCAGTGGATGATTCTTTTTCTACGTCTTTTACTTTCGTTGTTGATTTTGCAACCGCTTTTCCTTTTACAATTGGTGTACTGGAAAAGTCTTCATCATTTTTAGTGTTTTTATTATTCACTTCATTCATGATTTCATACGCAGTTTTTACTTTGCCAGATTTTTCTGGTTTTGTAATAGTCGATTTTTCAACATCTTTTACAACTTCTTTAGTTACTTCTTTTCCAATTTTTTCTACATTTTTTTTCGTAGTTGTTGGTATCGTAGTTTTTTCAACTTTCTCTTCTTTTTTAAAAACAGTTGCTTTGCCTTTCACAATTGGTTGCGTAGAAAATTCATCAGGATTGGTGTTTTGATTTTTAATCACAGTAGAATTTGATTTTTTAATATCAATCTGCTGAATTTTTTCTTTTTCCAAAGCATTCAAATCTTTTATACTACCACTTTTTGGTTTTTCAGCAGCAGGCAATTCTTTTTTCACTGTATTATTTTGCGCATAATTATTTAAAAATAAAAGCGTAAAAAACAGGAACGTTAAATGTTTTAAATTTTTCATCTGTATAAATTAATTTTCAATGCCTTTTAACATTGGCACAAAGGTAAATGTATCAAAGATTTCTTTTTCATAATGATTGTTAACCAATCGTTTAATTCGCAACATCTTTTGCGTATTTCCTTCGCCAAATGGAATCACCATGCAACCACCAACCGCTAGTTGATCCAATAATTTTTGTGGAATTTCCGGCGCAGCAGCGGTAATAATAATTTTATCAAATGGCGCAAACGTAGGCAATCCTTCAAAACCATCACCATATAAACATTTCACATTATTATATTTCAATTCATGCAACAATTTTTCTGCTTTATTGCTCAATGGTTTATGCCGTTCAATCGAATAAAGCACCACATCTAATTCAGCTAAAACTGCAGCTTGATAACCGCTACCAGTTCCAATTTCCAACACCGTGTCGCCTTCTTCAATCTC
The DNA here is from genome assembly GCA_938008535.1 of uncultured Saprospirales bacterium. Classification (GTDB taxonomy): domain Bacteria; phylum Bacteroidota; class Bacteroidia; order Chitinophagales; family JADIYW01; genus JADJSS01. The sequence continues at coordinate 28,610 of CALLKF010000070.1, forward strand.
TAATAATTGCGTTTGATAAGCAACTGTAAACGGATTAGAAATTGTTTGTCCACGACCAATTGGAAACGGAATATTATCGTACGCTTTTTCTTCAAAAGATGCATCCATAAAAAAATGACGTGGAATTTTTTGAATCGCAGCCAATACTTTTTCATCTTGAATGCCTAAATCTTTCAACTCACTCACTAATCGTTTCCGCAAACCTTGCTGTCTGAACGTATCTTGCATCCTACAAAATTAACTTCTTAGCAGAAAATTAAAAGCAGAAACTATTCCATGTTGTTAATAAATACGATAAATGCAATAAAAAACACGATTTTTTTTGAAATTGACAGGCAACTATTCAACTTTATGGTGTCTTTGTAAATGAAAAGTAAAAATTGACCTTAATTATTGATGATATATTTTTAGGAAAGTTGAAACAAAAGGATGTTTTGGCTTGCAAGCAATTGTATTTACAATATGCTGATGCTATGTATAATATATGTAAAAGAATTTTGCAAAACCAAACAGAAGCTGAAGATGCATTGCAGGATGGATTTATAAAAATATTTGAAAATCTACATCAGTTTAGAAATGAAAGCAGCATTGGAAGTTGGATGAAACAAATTATCACCAACACTTGCTTAACTATTTTAAAAAAGAAGAAAATTAATTGGCAAGAATTGGACGAAAAAAGTGAAGGAAAAAGTGATAGTGAAAATGAAAGTGAAGATGATGCACCGAATAACTTTTCTATTGAACAAATAAAAAATGCAATTGAGCAATTACCAAATGGTTACAGAGTAGTTTTTAATTTATTTATGTTTGAAAACTACTCACATTTGGAAATTGCAAAGATGTTGGAAATAACAGAATCGACATCAAAATCGCAGTTGTTCAAAGCAAAAAATAAATTGAAAGAAATTTTAGTACAATCAAACAATACACATGGATAATTTTGAAAAATATTTAAAAGAAAACAAGCACGAGTTTGATGTTGAATTTACAAACAAGCATCAACTTTGGGAAAAATTGGAGCAAAAAATTACAGTAAAAAAAGTAATTCCAATTTGGCAAAATCGCTGGATTCAATTTGCTGCAGCAGCATGTTTGGCTGGTGTGTTGGTATTGAAAATTACAACACCAAATCCAACAAAAAACATGACCACAATTTGTTCTATTGATGGTGTTTCCAAAGAATTTTGCATGCAAATAAACGAGTATGAAACAGATATTCAATCGAAATTAATAAGTATGGATTCTACTAAATTAGAAATACCAAAAGAAGTGGAACAAGAAGTAAATGCTGACAATCCGATGAAAGTTATATTATTGAATGAGTTGAAAAAAAATCCGAATAATCCAAAAATAAAAGATGCGATTTTAAAATACTATAAAGCAAAATTAGAATTGATAGAACGCATTGAAGAAGTATTAAAAAAACAAGATAAACAGATAAAAAATGAAATCTCTTCTAACAATATTAGCTAGTTTATTTTTTATTTCTGTTGGATTTGCTGAAGATGCAATGAAAGAAATAAAAATTACGAAAGAGTGGAAAGTTAACCCAAATTCTACGGTTGAATTAAATGCTCGTGAACAAATTTATAAGATTGAATTCTGGGACAAAGATTTTGTAAGAATTGACTTTATTATGAAAACCAATAAATCCGATTTTACAACAAACAATTTGCAAGAAATGTTAGATATAAATGCAAATAGTAGCTTTAATAAATTATCTATAAATACGACTATAGACTTCGATAAATCTTCATCAATTTGGAATTGGATTCTAAAAACTAAAGACAAAATTACGAAAAGCACACAATATGAAGCTAAAAGTATTTTGTATTTACCAAAAAACATAGCGCAGCTAAACCTTACTATTAATTATGGCTTTCTACAGATTGGTGACATCAATATACCATTAAAAATTTCATCCAATTATAGCGACATAACCATTGAAAAAAACACAAACAAAACCATTATAAGTTCAACATATGGTGATGTAAACTTAGGAAATTTGAGTAACGTAAAAATAAATTCTAGTTATGGTGATTTTATTATTGATAATATTGACACACTGAATAGCAACACTAGTTATTGTGATATTAAACTAACAACTTGTCCTTTTATTCAATCGTTAAGTACAAATTACGGCGATATCACCATACAAAAAGTTGGCTCTATAAAAACCACTGCAACCTATTCAGATATTAAAATAAAATCGTTGCAACAAGAACTCAATTCGGTGCTTACTTACAGCGATTTAACGATAGATGAAATTGCAAAAACACTCAAAGCAATTGCGATTGTTTCCACGTATTCAGATAATAAAATAAAAGTAAATCCAGAAAACCCAATCAATATAAAAATTAAAGATGTAAACGGTGATGTTGATATTAAAAATTCAAGATTGCAATTAAATATTTCTAAAAATGAATCAGAAACAATTTCTGATATTACTGCAAAAACAAAATCAGCAACAGATGCATCACCAACTATAAAAATAACAAGTAAAAACAGTGATATAATTATTTATTAAACTAATAAACAACCAACATGCAAACACAAAAAACAACCATAAAAACAATTTTATCATTAATGATTATAATTGCATTCCATTCAGTTTCGATTGCACAGAATGAAACTATAACAAAAAACTTTATTATAACAGAATTTAGTAAATTAAAAATAAGCAACTCATTTCAAGTAGAATTTATTCATAGTAATGAAAACAAAGTTACCGTTGAAATAGAAGAAAGAACTCTAAAAAACCTATCTGTTACAAACATCAACAACGAACTATCTATAAAATTAAAAGATTGCAATTATTGCAGAACAAAAACCTTGAAAGCAACAGTTTATGGCAATTCTTTAACTGAAATTTATGTAAGTGGAGCATCTACTTTTACAAGTGATTACAATTTCATTGAGAAAGAAATTTCCATAAAAAATTCTGGCGCCTCTAAAATAGACATATCAGTGAAAACTGAGAAATTGGAAGTAGATATATCTGGCGCTTCCAAAATTAATTTAAATGGTTACGCAACAAAACTGTTACTTGATGCATCAGGTGCTTCAAATTACAATGGTAAAAAATGTAAAAATAATTATGCAGATATTAGTGCATCTGGTGCATCAAAAGTAATTATTGATTGCAGCGATACGTTAGATGTAAAAGCAAGTGGTGCATCTTCAATAAAATATATTAGTACGCCAAAAACGGTAAATAAAATAACATCTGGTGCATCTAATGTAAATTCATATTAATCGTTCAAAAAAATATTTCAATCATTTTGTAATAAAAAAATAAAATTTACCACTAACTATTTTGGTAAGAATTTAATATTGTATTTATGCGCTATCTTTTTTCAATCTCATTGCTTTTATTGATATCTACAACAATTTTTGGTAACACCATAAAAGGGACTGTACTAGATGAAAACAAAAAACCGATAGAGTTTTGCAACATTATTTTGCATAAATACAACGATTCAACTTATTTAAATGGCACGACAACTGACAGCTTAGGTAAATTTGAAATCAAAGACATAAAACCAGAAAATTATTTCATGGAAATTATTTATGTTGGATACAAAACAGATACAGTTCAAGCAATTATAGAAGTTAAAAATGATGCTGAAGGAGTTTTTGATTTTGGAATCATTGAACTTAAAGTTGAAGCAAATATGTTGAAAGGTGTAGAAATTACATCAACAAAACCAATTATTGAACGCAAAGCAGATCGCATAGTTTACAACGTAGAAAATAGTGCAAAATCAAGTGGCGAAAGTGTGATGGATTTATTGCGTTCCGTTCCTGGAGTTACGGTAAACGGAAACGACGAAATTCGTGTAAATGGCAAAAACCAAGTACAAGTAATGATAAACGGAAAAGTAGAACAATTGACTGGTGACCAACTTGCTAGTTTATTAAAATCTATTCAAAGTTCAAACGTAAAAAAAATTGAAGTGGTAAGCAATCCATCAGCAAGATATGATGCAAATGCAAAAGGTGGTGTTTTAGAAATTCAATTAAAATCAAACCTCAGAACTGGAACCAATGGTTCTGTATTTGCAAATTATCGACAAAATGAATATGCAAGCACAGAAACTGGTTTTAATATTAATGTGAATCACAAAAAAATTACTTTAAGCACCAACTATAATTTTGGATACAACAACAACTATCAAAAAAACACATTTGTACGCAATTTCACAACCACAAACTCAGTTGAACGATTTGATGAAAATAGTTTTGATAAAAATAAATTCATAAGTCATTATGCAAATCTTAGTTTAAAATACAACATAAATGATAAAAATACAATCGGAATTGGTGGTGAATTATTTCAATTTAAAAATCCACATACTTCAACCTCAAATTTAAATATTATCAATAATGTTCTTTCATCAGAAAATGTAAATTCTATTCAAAAAACAATAAATACTGCAGATGTAAAAAGCATAAACCCATCAGCTAATTTTAATTTTAGAAGTCAATTAGACAGCACTGGTAGTACTTTAGAATTTACCTACGATTATACATACTTCAATTTATATACACTTAGTCATTTAAATATGGCATACTTAGATTCAAATGCAGTTGAAAAAAACATTCCACGTTTAGATTTTAAACAAGACAATCCTTACATTGTAAATCTGCATACTTCAAAAGTAAATTATAACAAAACATTAAAACATGAACATAGCATTGAAGTTGGTGTAAAATTTACTTGGACAAAAACCAGCAACGATATAAAATTTAATAACTTAATCGGAAACGACTATATAATAGACAGCACTAAATCAAACAAATTTCAATACATTGAAAATATCAATGCAGTATTTTCTACATGGAGCAAAAACTGGAAAAAAGGATGGAGCACCAATCTCGGTTTGCGCATTGAACAAACCAATACCAACCAACAATCTTACACATTAAATTCCATCACCAAAAGACACTATGTTGATTTTTTTCCAAGTTTATTTATTCAAAAAAGCATCAAAGAAAAACACAGTATAAATATTAATTACAGCAGAAAAATTCAACGACCTGATTTTAATGATTTAAATCCTTTTCAATTTTATTTGAGTCCTTATTCTGTTTGGACTGGAAATGCAAATCTAAAACCTCAATATATTAATGTTACGGAATTCACCTATACTTTTAAAAATGCATACAGCTTTTTTATTGGACATGAGAATTTAAACAACAACTATACACATTTAATTTTTCAAGATGACAGCACAAAAATTTCTACTTATCGAGCTAGCAATTTTAAAATACGAAACAACTTAAATATTGGATTTAACATCAACAAGGAAATATTTAAATGGTGGACTATTTCTTATTCTGCACAATACACGTTTTTCAAATACAACTCCATTGTAAACAATTCACCATTTATCGTTTCTTCTCACAAATTCAATATTTCATTAGATAATACTTTTATTTTGCCAAAAGGATTCATGATTAATGTATTTGGTTTTTATACTTCACCACATTACGATGCAACTGATATTATGAAAAGTGATGGCATGTTGAATATTTCACTATCCAAAACATTTTTTGATAAGAAATTAAGAATCAGAATTGCTGGAAATGATATTTTAGCTACTAAAAACATGTCATACACCACTAATTATTTCAATGTAAATTCTAAAACAACCAATAAATGGAGTTCACGTTTTTTCAGCTTAACCGTTTCGTATAATTTTCAAAAAGGGAAAAAATTCCAAAATTCTCGTGTAAACAAAAGTAACGAAGAAGAGAAAAGCAGAATAGGTGGTTAAATTAATTTTCGTACTTTTGAGATTCAATTTTTGAAGTATGCAAATTAAATTTGGAACAGACGGCTGGCGCGCCATTATTGCGCAAGAATTTACTACTGATAACGTAGCACGCGTTGCATATGCAACAGCAGGTTGGGTAAAATCCATCTCAGAAAAACCTAGTATCACGATTGGTCACGATTGTCGTTTTGCTGGACCACTTTTTACTGAAGTAACCATAAAAGTTTTATGCAATGAAGGTGTGAAAGTATATACACACAAAGGCATCTGCTCTACACCAATGATTTCATTAGGTTGCGTAAAATTAAATACTACTGCTGGCGTGGTGATTACTGCATCACACAATCCACCGACGTACAATGGTTATAAATTAAAATCAAATTTTGGAGGACCAAGCACACCTGCAGATATTGCCATTGTAGAAAGTTTAATTCCAGAAAAAGCTGAAATTCCAACAACATCTTTAGATGAATTTGTAGCAAATGGTTTGTTAGAATATGTTGATTTAGAAACGATGTATTTTAAACATGTAGAAGCTTCTTTTGACATGGAATCTATTCGAAACGGTGGAATGACTTTCGGTTACGATGCGATGTTTGGTGCTGGACAAAAAATTGTTCGACGATTATTGCCAAAAAACTTAGTGTATTTGCATTGCGAAGAAAATCCAGGTTTTAATGGACAAGCTCCAGAACCTTTACATAAAAATTTATTAGAATTTTCTAATCTAATAAAAAAATCTACTGATATAGAATTTGGCTTTGCAAACGATGGCGACGCAGATAGAATTGGTTGTTATGATAACGAAGGAAACTTCATTGATTCGCATCATGTACTTTTATTGTTGATTCATTATTTGCATAAATACAAAGGTTTATCAGGCAAAGTTGCTATTTCGTTTACCGTTTCTGATAAAATAAAGAAAATGTGCGATGCCTATAATTTGCCATGCGAAGTAACACCAGTTGGTTTTAAATATGTGTGCGAAATTATGGTAAATGAAAACGTATTAGTTGGTGGCGAAGAAAGCGGTGGCATCGCTATCACAGGTCATATTCCAGAACGAGATGGTGTTTGGATAGCGTTAGTGTTGATGGAATTTATGGCAAAAACTGGAAAAACAATTAAGGAATTAATTGCAGAAGTATATGAAGTAGTTGGCGTATTTGATTATGATAGATATGACTTACATATTTCTGAAGAAATAAAACAAAAAGTAATTGCTAACTGCAAAAACGATGCATATAAAAATTTCGGAAAATACGCTATCGAACGCAAGGAAAATATCGATGGTTGGAAATATTTCTTAGGTGATGGCATTTGGACAATGATTCGCGCATCAGGCACCGAACCAGTGTTGCGTGTATATGCACAAGCAAAAGACAGAGCTGCAGTAATTGATGTTTTGGAAACCGTGAAGGTAACGTTACTAAACTAATTTAGACAATTTTTTAATTTACTATTCGAAAATATTTAATCGAGAAACTTACTCATTCAGTTTAAGTTTCTCGATTATTTTATTTCTTTTATTCATTACTTTTAAATCTACTCTTGTATAAAAGAAATACGATAAAATGTAGGCAAATGCCATCCAAAACAGGTAACTCAAGAATACATGTTTAGCTGCATTAAAACCAATAAGATGCAGAATTATCGCAACAAATATGGCGAAAGTACCATGCAATAAAAACATACTGTACGATATATTGCTGGTAAAAAGGATAAAGTGATTGACAAAATTATCTTTAAATTTCACCGTTTTTAAACATGGCAAAAAACACATAAACCCTAATGGACCAACCAAATAAAACAAGGTAAAAAAATAGAACGTTGCGTATTTATTTACAGGCAAATATCCATTTGCAGTACACCAATAAAGTGCCATATTTCCTAAATAGATAAGCAATCCAATTGCTAAAAATCTATATCGATTGTTGTGCCAAAAGTCTTGATAGAAATAGCATATATACGCAGCCAACAAACCAACTGCAATAGTGTCTAAACGTAGTATTACAATTTCTTTAAACTTAAAAAAATCCAACACCGTATGGTTTGGAAAAACATAGAAGTAGTAATAGACTTTTAATAAATTACAAACAATTATATAGAGCAACACAATAAAGATGAAAGATTTTCTTTTAGTTACTTTAAACGCAGTGGTAGTCAAATAAAAAATTATTGGAAACGAAAAATAAAACCATTCTTCTACAGAAATAGTCCAAGTTTCTGTATAAAACTCAACATGATTCGCGAACAAGTTATGTGTAAAAAAATAATTAGCAAATGGAATTTCAAAATTTTTATTGTACAATAAAGTAAGCACTACTAAAATCGTAAGTATTAAATAATAACTCGGCAACGTTCGAACCCAACGCATCACTAAAAATCGTGCAGTATATTTTGGTGTAATTTTATCGAGCTTATGTATATCTTTTAGATGATGGTATCCAATTAAAAAACCACTACAAACAAAAAACATATCTACTGGATCTGGAAACGGAATTTTCTTAAAATCTAATCCAATTAAATTTGCCGTAATTTGTAAAAAATGCATATGCATCACCAATACCACAGAAAAAGCACGCACGATATCAAAACCAAAATATCTTTTTTCTGGATTTGTATTTATTTTAAAAATAGACAGCATTTATTCAACTCTTTAAGTTTAGTACAATATAATTAATATAGGTTTGATAAGACAATGACCAAAATAAACAATTAAAGTGAGTCTTGCAAATTGCTTTATAGATTCTATCTTTTGGCTATTGTATTAATTTATTATTGAATATCTTTAAGTAACTATTTTATGCAAAAAACCAAGCAAATACTATTCATCAGCATATTGTTCATCAGCAATATAATATTTGCGCAAACAAAAATCATCGATAGTTTAGTACAAAAAGCAAACACTGCACAAACAAAAAAGGAAAAACTACAACAACTTTTATTGCTCTGTGAACAACACCAAAGTATTCATAAAGATAGCTTATGGCAATACGCATTGCGTGCAAAAGAATTGGCTGCAAACACAAATAAACAATCCATTGGCTTAGCAAACATTGCCATCATCAATGCATTGTTGCGTTTTGATAAAGTAGATACTGCACTGAAAATTATTAAAAGTGAATTAAAAAATTATTCAGTAAATGATAAAACTGAACAAAGGATTTTTTTCAGCTTACAAGAATTAAAAAGCAATTGCTATAGTGCTATTTCAAATTACAAAGATGCAGTTGCCATTATGTACAACACCATTGGATTTGCAGAAAAATACGACGACACTGCAACCTTAGCCATCAGCTACAATTCACTAGGCGAAATTGCGTACAATAGAGATATGATTGACGAATCATTTCAGTGGTTTTTTAAATCGTTGGCTCTTACTCAAAATAAAAAAGAATACAAAGCAGAAAAAGCAGTTTCATATATCAACTTAGCAATTGTATATGGCTGGCTTGGCAAATCAGATTCAGCAAAATACTATATTCAACAATCGATTCCGATTTGTTACGAAATTCAAAACTTATACTATTTATGCAATGCATTACTCAACGAATCGAGTAATTATAAAAATGCAAAAAATTATAAAGAAGCAGAAAGAGTAATGTTAGAGGCGATGGAAATTCGCAAAAAAACAGAAGGCAGAATTGTATTTTCTAATGAGCAGTTAGCATTGGGAAATTTATACAATCGTTCAGGTCAATACGACAAAGCTATTAAGATTTTCAAAGACGGTTTGGCTTATGATGATTCTGTAAACATTGGCGTTGCTGCAACTCATAAAAAAAAATCAAACCTAACTATTCGTCTTTACTATCTTTTGGGTTTGTCGCGAAGTTATAAAGCGAAAGGCGATCTTGTTTTGTATAGCGAAATGCTGCAAAATCTGATTGCGATAAAAGATACGCTGTATGAAGTAAATGCTGCTGATGCAATGGCTGATATGCAAGTAAAATACGAAACGCAGAAAAAAGAAAACACCATCATTCAACAACAATTAGATTTATCGAAGAAGAATAATTTGCTTTATGGTTCAATTGGCTTATTGGCTGCGTTGGCTATCATTTTTGGAATTTTATTTTGGAGTTACAAGAGCAGACAAGAACTAAAACTGCAGCAACAAATTGAAGAAGACAAATGGCTAACGCAACAGGAAGTAGCCAAAGCAGAAGAAAAAGAACGTAGCAGAATTGCTGCTGATTTGCACGATAACTTAGGTGTCTATGCAGCATCTATCGCATCCAATCTGAATCATATAAAAGTTGATGAACAACATACAGAAAATGTAATTGCGTTAAATGAATTGCGCAATAATTCGCAAGCTATTGTTTCGCAATTAAATGATACAATTTGGGTTTTAAAGAAAGACATCATCTTGTTAACTTCTGTTTGTGATAGAATAAAATTATTAATCAGCAGAACACAAAAAAGTTTTCCAGATATCGAATTTAATGCTTCAGAAGATATTGAAAACGATGTAGAATTTAGTGCATCGCATGCGTATCATTTATATCGCATTATTCAAGAAGCCATTAACAACGCACTTAAACACAGCCAATGCAGCAAGATAGACATTGATGTAAACAGCCACGAAAACTGGACAATTTCAATTGCAGACAATGGTGTTGGCATCAGCGAAACTAGCAATAAAATTAAGGAAGGTGGTAATGGATTATTAAATATGCAGGCACGTGGCACAGAAGTTGGCTGGACAATTACTTGGCAACAAATGCAAAACAACGGAACCAAAGTAGTCATTGCGCCTACTACAAATTGATTATATTTTATATAAACAAAGTAACCTAATATTGAGTAAAATAAATAAGATGAATTACAGAATAGCCGTTACAGAAGACAATGCAATCAACAGAAATGTTTTTTTGAATAAAGCAAAAGAAATGGCTGATATTAAATTAGTGTTTGTTGCAGTTGAAGGAAACGATTGCTTAGAACAACTAAAAGGGTTGCCTCACAATAATTTACCACAAGTTATTTTTATGGATCTGGAAATGCCAAAGATGGATGGCATCGAAACTATACAGATTGCAAAATCATTATATCCAAATATTCATTTTATTGTGCTCACGGTTTTTGATGATGATGATAAAATTTTTGAAGCCATCAAAGCAGGTGCATCTGGTTATTTATTGAAACACGAACCAGCTACTATTTTATATGAAGCACTCATCAACGTTATCGAAACTGGTGGTGCGCCGATGAGTCCTGCAATTGCGCGCAAAACTTTGAAACTATTAAGCGGCACAGCCACGCAGGCTATTGACAATAAAAGCAACATGCCTGAATTTATTACCGAACGTGAAAAAGAAATTCTAAAACATACCATCAACGGTTGGGACGCCAAACGCATCAGTTCCGAACTTAATTTAAGCGTACTTACCGTTCGCAAACACATCGCTAATATTTATGAGAAGCTGCACGTAAGTTCCAAAGCGCAAATTATTTCGCTGGCACATAAAAATAAGTGGATGTAGAAGAGCAAGAAACAAATAATAAGGACTAAAGAATCAAACATCTTCGCCATTAATATTCGCCGTGAGTACTTCACACAAATAATCTAAAAAAAGATGCATGTTTTTAAATCTTTGAAAGTCGAGTTTTACAGTTATTGTTCTGCATTTATCTAATCATTTTTATTAAAGATGTAGATGAATCTCATAGATATTGCACAAACATAACTATTTTGCGGCCTATCTTATTTTACTTTTTAATTGGTTTACTATAAATGATAGGAGTCAATATCACACGTTAAATTAAAATATCAAAACCGATATTTTCCAATTTGTATCTCATTAAATATTTTTTTTGTAATGCGTGTATATTTTTTATCAATCAATACATACACCTCTTTACCAATCTTTTTATAATCAAAACCATCTTCTTTTAGTTGCTGTTTTTGGTGTTTATAGGTTGATGTGATTTCCGTAGCAGTTGAAATACGTAAAAAAACAGGAATTGCATAAGCAGGAAGTTCCGTATTTAAATAGTTATAAAATTTTATTAAATCTATTTCTTGTTTTTCGTTGTCAACAATAATATTTACCATACCAGCTCTTCCATTATTTTCTGGCACTTCTACACCATACACTACATTTTCTGCAATTCCACTAAATTGATTAATAACGGCTTCAACTTCTGTTGTAGAAACATTTTCGCCTTTCCAACGAAAAGTATCACCTAATCTATCAACAAATTGAGTATGAAAAAAACCCATATCACGCACTAAATCACCAGTATTAAACCAGGCATCGCCTTTTTTAAATACATTTCTAAAAATAGTTTTTTCTGATTTGTCGTTTTCTGTATAACCATCAAACGGATAACGCTTATTGATTTCGCCTAATAATAAACCAACGCCATTTGTTTTTACTTTTTGCATATATCCGTTACGGTTAAGTACTGGTGCATTATTATGTAAATCGTATTCAACAATGGCATAACTTGTTATCGAAAATCCCATTGTACTATTTAAATTAAACACATTAAAAAATGCAATATTTCCTTCGCTTGAGCCATAAAATTCTGCAACTTGATTCACACCAAATCTTTGCTTAAATGCTTGCCATATATCTGGACGAAGTCCGTTTCCAATCATCTTGGTAAGTGTATTTTTTTCTTCTAATGTATGATAAGGCGCATTTAATAAATACTTACAAAGTTCACCTACGTAACCAAAACCAGTTGCTTTATATTTATCAATATCTATCCAAAAATTAGTAACACTAAATTTTGGTTTAATGACCATACTTGCACCACCAGCAATTACAGAACTCCAACAAACTAACATAGCAGTTGCATGGTAGAACGGCAATGGAACATACAATATATCATTTTCATTTAGGCGAAAACTTGTTAAACCAAAAGCACAGTAACTTTTTAACCATCTACCATGACTAATTACAGAAGCTTTTGGCAAACCAGTTGTTCCAGAAGTATAAATGTATAAACAAGCATCTTTTGCAATTATTTTTTTGGTGACTGAAGGATTTGTTATGGAGAAATTAAGTGCTTCAATATCAAAAAATGGAAATTTATATTTAATAGGTTGATTTATATTGTCATTTTCAACGAGTAATATTCTATTTTTTACATCTACTAAATCTTTTTTTATCGTTGAAAAATTATCCAAACATTCTGTACCAATTAAAATCATTTTTGGATCTACTAAACGAATACTGTGTAATAGTGATTTGTTTTTTTGTGATGTATTAATTAATGCAGCAACACAACCAATTTTATTAAGTGCCATCGACAATGCAATAATTTCTGGTCTGTTTTCCAACATTAAAACAGCAACGTCACCTTTATTAAATCCTAATTTTAAAAACTGATGCGCCAATCGATTAATCCATTCATTTAATTCAGTATAGGACCAACTTTTATCCTGATAATAAAGGCATTTATTAGTTGGGTATTTTTTTACAGTTTTGTAAAACAGTTCACCATTAGAAATTGGTGTTTCAGAATTAGTGGTAAAATTATAATATAATGCAGTTGAGATTTTTGGTAAATCTTTTATCACACCTGGCAAACTAAAAGCTAAATCAAAAATGCTTATTTTTTTATTGGATGATTGCAATTTTTATTTTAATTCAGCAGATGATTTGCGTAATAATCTACGAGCAATAATTAATTGTTGTATTTGTTGAGTGCCTTCAAATATGTCTAAAATTTTTGAATCTCTTGCCCATTTTTCCAACAACTCATTATATGAATAACCAAGTGATGAACAAAGCTCCACACATTTTAGCGTAAGTTGATTGGTTATTCTTGCTGCTTTTGCTTTGCAAATAGATGCTTCCAATGAATTCGGTTTTCTGTTGTCAGCCATCCATGCTGCTTTCAAGGTCAACAATCTTGCTGCTTCGTATTCTGCTTCCATTTTGTAAATTTCTGCTTCAACAGATTTTACATTATTGATTGGCGTTTTATAATCTAAGTTAATTTTATCTTGCAACAATTCTTTAGTTCGTTCAATCGCAGCTTCGGCAACACCATTCGCCATCGATGCAACGAAAGGTCTTGTATTATCAAAGGTTTCCATCACACCGCCAAATCCTTTCTTAATATCTATTTCTGGACTGCCTAATAAATTTTCGGCAGGTACTTTACATTCTGTAAAAACAATAGCTGCCGTATCAGATGCTCTGATGCCTAATTTTTTTTCTAGCCGAACCAATTGCATTCCTGGTGTTCCTTTTTCAACCACAAAAGATTTGATGGCTGCTTTACCAATTTCTTTATCTAATGTTGCCCAAACTACCACTGCATTGGCACGTTCGCCTGATGTGATAAAAATCTTCTCGCCATTTAAATAATAAAAATCACCTTCTTTCCTTGCTGTTGTTGTAATGGCAGATGAATCAGAACCGCAATTGGGTTCTGTTATTGCCATGGCTGCCCAGGTTTTTGAAAACCGTTTTAATTGTTCAGTATTTGCAACGGCACTTATTGCTGAATTGCCTAATCCTTGTCCAGGAATTGACAATAACAAACCAACATCACCATAACACATAGCTTGAATATTAATGCAGTTCGCCATATTTCCACCGTTGTGAACTTGTCCGTCGCTAACGTCTTCTTTTTTAGATGAGGCACCACCAATAGAACCTTCAGAACCATCATTCATACCATTTAAACCAGCCGCAAACAAATCGAGTTCTACAGGATAAGTATGTTCTTCTACATCATATTTTCTGGATATTGGACGAAATATAGTTTTAGCAGCAATCGTTGCAAAATTTTGAATGCCTTTAAACTTTTTGGGAATTTCTAAATTCATTTTAGTTGATTTTTATTATTATAAATGCACACCGTTTACTGCTATAGATACTGCTCTTAAATCTCTGTACCATCGCTCTACAGGAAAATCACGAACAAAACCATGACCACCTAATAGCTGTACGCCATTGCTACCAATTTGCATACATTTTTCAGCACATAAAACATGTGCTAAATAAACTTCTTTTTCAAAATCTAAACCTTGTTCTGCTTTTGCTGCTGCACGCTGTGTAAGTATACGCATACTTTCTAATTCAATTTTAACATCTGCAATCATAAATGCAACGGCTTGTCTATTGCTGATAGGTTCGCCAAATGCATATCTATCATTTGCATATGGTATTACATAATCTAAAACTGCCTGACAACAGCCAACTGCTAAAGCACACCAACCGAGTTTGCAATAATCAATAAATTCATTATAAGCAATTCCGTCAGTTCCACCTAACATAGCAGAAGAATCAACTTCTACATTTTTCAAAGTAAGCTCACACATTTCAGCTGCATTTAAGCCCATAGTTCTTTCAGGATTGACAGACAATCCTTTGCTGTTTTTATCTACAATAAAAAGCTGTATTCCTTTATCATTGGTTTCAGCAGCGAGTAAAAAATATGCAGACTTATTAGCCAATGGCACTATGTTTTTTATACCATTTATAACGTAAACATTTTCTTTTTTTTCTGCTTTTGTTGATAATTCATAAGGTGAAAAAAGTGGTGTTGGTTCATTAATTGCAATGCTTGCAATTGCTGGATTTTCTTGTAAAAAAGCTGGTATTAAATCTGCTTGTTGACCATCAGAGCCAAAATTTACAATAGCATTTAAGACACTGTGTCGTGTGAAAAAAGCAAGTGCTTGGCCTAAGTCACCATAAGCAAGTTCTTCCACCATCATCATTTGCGTCGTGGTTGATTTCTCTTTCATCATTCCACCAAAAACTTCAGGCACTTGCAAATAACCAAGTTGCAGTTCGTTAAATTCGTTCCACAATGATTCGTCGATAGTAAATACATCGTCTATTTTTTCAGCTGCATTTCTCATTTTTACAGCAAATTGCTGAATAGTTTGCTGAATCATTTTTTGTTCATCCGAATAATTTAGATCAAATAAATCAGTATTTTTTTGTGGATCTAATCTTTCTGGTTTTTTTGAATTACTTTTAAAAACCTTTGATGCTGCATTGGCAACCTTTATTCCATTTTTTGTTCCTTCATAAACAAACCGTTCAGATAATTTTCGCAAATTTAATGTTTTTGCAAACTTAGAATCCAAGAATTGATTGTAATATTCAAAATAAGTTGCGTAAGGTAAATCTGATTTTTTGCCGCGTTTTTTTTCTTCTTTCACCATAATTTTTTATCTGTTTATCTAAATCTACAAGATTCAATATGAATTGTTGTTGTTTTAGTGTTAAGAAAAAATTCAGCCATCTGATTCATCGATTAATTTACAAAAGTTAAGTAATAAAACAGATTTATATTTCCTGTCCATTTATATCTGTAACTAAAACTTCACTCATATAATCTAAAAACGGACGCATATTTTTAAACGTTTGGTTGGCGAGTTTTACAAAATCAGCACTTAACACTTCTTCATCCGTAAATTTTTTAATTAAGAGAAATTGTTTGTAACGCAAAAGGTCAATTGCTTCGTGGTTAGCATCAAAACCTTTAGGCGTTTTTTTCAATTGCTCGCCTTGTAATGTACCGAAAGTAGCAACAAAGGATTTGCTTTTTATAATCTTTCTTAAAGGTGCATCATCGAAAGCAATATCATCACGCACACGTCTTAAGTCTTCTGCATTCGGCGACCAGAAACCACCGGCAAGCCAGGTATTGCCTGGCTCTAAATGAAAGTACAAACCACCGCGACGAAACTTAGTAGCACGCCGAAAGCTGCCGCTAAAATAAGTACAGTAAGGAATTTTTTCTTTAGAGAAACGCACGTCTCTGTAGATTCTATAACATGCTTTTTTACCGGAAGGCGTTTCTATTATATCGTGTTTATTGAGCTCAAACAAAAGCGCTTCCGCAAAGTCATGTACATGCGACTGTTCTTTTATGTACGTTTCCTTATGCTTAGCAAACCACTCGCGGTTGTTGTTCTTTTTTATGTTTTTTAAAAAGGTAAATGCGGTGGCTGGTATCTGTGAATTTGACATGGAGTGAAGATAAGATTTTTTGTCTTTTTTGTCTGTGATTGTTGTTTCGGGAGACGCCGAGCTGCTTTCGGGAGACACCGTGCTGCTTTCGGAAGACACCGAGATGCTTTAGGGAGACACCGAGATGGCTTCGGGAGACACCGAGATGCTTCCGGGAGACGCCGAGTTGCTTTCGGGAGATACCGAGATGCTTCCGGGAGATGCCGAGACGCTTTCGGGAGACACCGAGTTGCTTTCGGGAGACACCTAGAAGCTTTCGGGAGACGCTGAGATGCTTTCGGGAGACTCCGAGTTGCTTTGCCGAAGTACTTAATTAACTTATTTACAATGCTTTATGAAAAATGCTGTATATTGTCACTTTTTGAAGCCAAAAAGTAACCAAAAAGCTTTTTTCGAAATGCAAGGCAATTTGCTTTTCTGTTTTGACTACGTCAAAGAAAAGCAACCGCTGATAAAATAAACCCAGATGCTTCATTGCCTACCCTTCGTTTATTTTACAGCTATTGCTGTGCCTTTCGAAAACCTAACTCTTTTGCGGTTTGGTGGTTAACAGATGAAAAATACAACGCACAAGTACGCAGCCGCACAAAGCTATACTGCATACTTGCGCGAGTTTGGGAATGCGGTGCTTGGTATGGTTGATGATGACATGAAGTGAAGATACTATTTTTTATGTTTTTGTCTGAATTAGGATTTTTGGATTAAATATTTTTTTTGATTCCAAATTAAAAACACACAATTGTTATTTCAAATTATAAAGTTATATTTGATGTAATGATGAATAAGAAAAATTGTATCCTATTATTTGCATTTGGAGTCGCAATTATATTTGGTTGCAAAAAAGATGGTCTGAATGATTTTCCTTCCGAAACATTAGTAAAAACAGAAACACATGGAAATGTTGTTAAATCATATTCATACGATAATCACAATCGTTTAATCTTAGAAAAAACAGATATGAATTCAAATTATTATATTACTCATGCATACAAATACAAAGGTGATACTGTAATAATATTTTCGGTAGATTCAAATAATGTAAAAATTCGAATTATGCCTTATTATTTATTAAACAATAAAAAGTTGATGGTTTATGAATTTCCACCTTTTGAGTATACGTATGACAATAATGATTTTATTGTAACTGCCATTGGCTCTTTTCGACATTCTTATTTAGATTCTTTTTATAATGATTCAAATAACATTACAAAACGTGTACAAAGGATGTATAACATATACAGTTACACATATACCATTACAACAATCAAACAATATAATGATACTTTAAACACTCTTGGCAATAACAACTTTGGAAAATCATACTTAGGAAAATCAAGTAAAAATTTAATCAGTTACGAAACAGTTATCAATGAAAAAATGTTTTGCCAAATTAACATTGGGTGCGGTCTAAGTCAAATTGTTGATATCAATAATTATAAATACTGTTACGAATTAGATAGAAAGAACAGAGTAACCAAAGTTATAAAAACGAATGTGGCAACTCTGGAAACGGATACTACAAGTTATACTTATTATTAGTGTAACATAGTATTTAGTTATCTACTATAACATACAAAAAAAGCCGCGAACATTCGCGGCTTTATCTTGACTCTTGATTCTAAAAATCTTGATTCTAGAAATCCTAATACTGTTTCGTATCTAACCTATTTACTTCGCTCCAGCCTTGTGCTTTGAAGTCTATTGGTTCGTCACTTGCATAGTAAGTGCCTTGCGCATCGGTATAGTAGTGTTTGTATTTATCATCTAAGCGAACGCGCTCGCCGTTGGTTGGGTTTTCAAACTTCGCTTCACCGCCAATTACATCACGGAAACTTTCGTTGTTGCGGTCGTTCGATGCATTTCTATCATTTGTATTGCCTTGATGAATATTGTTAATCGCTTCGCGATATGCTTTTACATTTTCAAAATCTTTTTGTGCAATTTCGGCGTTCGCAGCATTACCTTTGCGGTTCATGTTACTGCATTGCTGCTGCCATTCCGGATTATACATCGTAGTGCCGCGAATATGTTTCAATACTGCATAATTTTCATCCAAATTATTTCCAGTAATAATAGCCGGAAACGCCGACCAGTTGTAATACGTTTCGCCATTCATGTTGCTTGCCGTCATTTGGATGCCGCATTCCACGCGCATATTTTTGCCATCTTGTGTGCGTCCATCTACATACGCATGGCGCGAAGCTGGTTGTCCTTTAAACTGATTTTGTTCACCTAAATTTTGTTCGTTGCTAATTTGAAAATTAATTCCGTTTTGTTGCAAACGCGGCAACACTACTTGTTTTACATACGCCAGCGCATCCATCGGCGGCATTTCAAACGGTTGTAATTTTTGTTGCATGCCCATAGAACGGCTGGTTTCGCGCAAGCTGCGTGTGGTTGGTCCATCTGCATAAAAATAAGGTGAGTACGGAAGAATTTCAACAGAATTATTATTATCAGCAGAAACTGCTTTTACATACACTTGATTAATTGGTGTGGATCCGTTCCAAATTCTAGTAAAAGAATTTTGTGCTTGCCAGCCAGTTGGTAGCTGCAACAATATAGCCGACATATTTTGAATGCCTGGATCTTTAATTTCATAACCTTGGTATGCGCTGCTGCTGTTGTTGCCATTTCCACCTTCATTGTTATCTGTAATTGGTGTCAGCTTTACATATTTCAAACCATCGGTTGTGGTTAAGACTTCTTCCTTGTTTTTATTTTTAGTTTTCATGAAGTATGCAAGTACACACATTACTACTAAGAAGATGGCTATTTTTTTCATTGCTGTTATTTTATGTTACAAAGTTGTGCGATTTTAAAACGAAAAGAAATACATAGTTTATAGTAGTATTGTCTGAATCATAATTTTTCGATTAAAGAATTTTAGGATTTAAATTTGTCTGCCTACTACAAATTATGTATTGTTGCTACAATCGTGAATGGTGAAATTTGTGTATTCAATAACAAAAAAAAATCATTCTTATGAAAAAATTAGCATTCCTTTTTCTAGCAGTGGCAACATTTATTTCTTCTTGTAAAAAAGATGAAGACAAAGCAAAAATACAATCGCAAAAAATTGCAGATATTATTCCTGCAAAATATTTAGATACACTTAAACGTTTAGGTATAACCATTAACGAAGGTACTACACCGCCAAATGTAGTAGGCATTTATGGCATCAGTCCTGTGAAATCAAAAGCAAGCAATGTGCCTGGTGATGTGCCTGGTTCTATATTTTTTGCGAATGCAAAAGTAAAATTCTACGAACAAAATAACAGCGATTTTGGCATTCGACTTTTAGCAGTAAATATTCTAAGCTTTAAAGACACTTCATTATCAACAGCAATTTCTGGCTCAGGAAATAAGTTTACGGTTTATGGAAAAGTAAGAACCTATTCAGGATTGAATACTGCTGTATTTGGTGTTGTATTTTCTGGTGAAATGGATGGAAGCAGCATAAAAAATGTACAATGGGGTCTTATTAATATAGACGATTCACAAGGTAACGGTGCATTTATCAGCGAAGGTCAGGCACGTTTACAATATGATATTGATTTTATTTCTGAATCTATAAGTTCATTAAGATTGTTAAACACTACAAATCCGAAAGAAAAAGGTATTGCTTCGGCATGTACACATTAACCGACTAAAACCATAATTCTTTTCACTTGAGCCATTCGTATTCATACGAATGGCTTTTTTAATAGTTTGCTTAAACGGAAAGTAATTTAAAAGAAGTAATTTTGTGTAAAATAGATTTTATGGAATATACCATTGGCGAAAAAGTGCGTTTAGAAATTGGAAGACCAACCAATCTTGGCATTCATGTAATTATTAATGAAAAAGAGGAAGGGTTAATTTATCACAATGAAATTTTCCAACAACTTACACTTGGTCAACAGATTGATGGCTATATAAAAAATATTCGCGAAGATGGAAAGATAGATGTGAGTTTGCAGCAACAAGGATTTTTAAATACGATTGAGCAAAATTGTACCGTTATTTTAGACAAACTGAATGCAAAGAAAGGTTGTTTAAAATTAAATGACAAAAGCTCACCTATTGAAATTCAACAGGAATTAAACATGAGTAAAAAATCGTTTAAAAGTGCCGTAGGTTTCTTATTTAAGCAACAAAAGATAAGAATAGAAGCCGATGGAATTTATTTAGTTAAACAGTAAAAATTTATTTTTCTATCTTTGAATTTGAAGTATTGCAACCATGAACCATTACAAGCTACAAATTTCTATTTCTACTTTTTTAAATTCTATAGCAAAGTTGGTGCTTTTGGCTTTATTGATTTGTGTTTCTACAACAATTTTTTCTCAAGATTTGATGGCAACTTCATCATCTAAAAAACAAAAACACAAAAGATGTAAAAGAGAAAAGATGGATGAAACTCCATTATCAAAACAACCTGCATACACTATTATAAAAGATTCTGCTGTTGTAAACAATACATTACAAATCCACAACGACACCCTTTTTAATAAAAATTATGTACTAAAGAAAATCATTACTTCATACGATTTAATTCCAGACACCACTTTTCAAAATGAATACGCATATTCTGTCCACAACGACACTGTTTTTCATTACGATTATATTGCTGCAGATCCTGCTTACAATTACACTGGAAAAATAAAAATGGCGAAACCGTACCCGTTTTTTCGTCCTTCTGAAGAATTGAATAAACCGCGTGTTGCATTTGTAAGTACATTTATTGGTGGCATGTATGCAGCAGCCAATGTTTGGTGGAGCAGTGCTTGGTATTCAAAATATGATAGAGGAAAATTCCATACGTTTAATGATTGGAATGAGTGGCAACAAATGGATAAAATTGCGCATGCAAACAATGCCTATTTTGAAGCACGCTGGCATTACGATTTATTTAAATGGGCTGGCGTGAAAGAAAAACATGCCATTTGGATTGGGTTTTTGATGGCGAATTTATGGCAAGGTTCTATAGAAGTGAATGACGGATTTCAGAAAAAATGGGGTTTTTCCTGGGGCGACATGTCGATGAACTTAGCAGGTTCTTTATTGTTTTTAGGACAACAATATTTATGGCACGACCAACGCATAAATATGAAAATATCTGCATTTCCAGTGAATTATTCAAAATATGGCGATGAAGTGAAAGCTCGTGCTGATAAACTTTATGGTACTTCAATTACTGAATTGATTTTAAAAGATTATAATGCGATGACTTTTTGGCTAAGCGTTAGTCCAGGTTCATTTATTAGAAATCCAAAAAGTAAATTTCCAAAATGCATACAAGTATCTTTTGGAATGGGCGCCAGTGGCATGCTAGGTGGTGTAAAAAATGTATGGTCGAAAAATGATTTAGGTGGCGACCAAAACCTCAATAATGTCAATCCAGCAGATTTGATTGACCGTACTGATATTGCACGTGTTCGTCGTTTTTATTTATCTATGGATTTAGATTGGACGAAATTGCCTGTTAAAAAACATTGGGCAAAAGGTTTAATGCAAGTATTAAATATCATCAAACTACCTTTTCCTGCTGTAGAATTCAACAACAACCAACACGGCAGCAAAGTAGCGTGGCACTGGCTGAAGTTTTAATAAAGCGAAGGTGATAGTGAAAGTGAAAGTTGTTTTTCGCCGTTGATTTCCAACTAACAACCATTTCGATTCAATTAAAACTTAAAATGCACAAACAATCGTCCGAAATTTTTGCTGTCTTTTTCGATGCGATGATATTGCTGTTTGATATGTTTTTGTTCTAAAAACCGCAATACTGATTTCTTGAGTTGTCCGCTGCCTTTGCCTGGAATGATTTCTACTAATTTCGTTCCAGTATAAACGGCTTCGTCGATAGCATTATTCAGCGCGGCTTCTATTTTGGTGCCGTTATTAAAACAATCGTGTAAGTCAACTACTATTTTAGCCATGTTTTTTTTTATTAAAACCATCAATGTTTTGAAAAGCGTGATGGTTTAGTATTTTATTTCAAACCGCCGATCATGTCTTCCGGTTTTACCCATTCGTCGAATTGCTTCGCCGTAACATAACCTAATTTGATAGCAGTATCTTTTAAAGTTGCATTGTTTTTGTGCGCCGTTTGCGCAATTTCTGCAGATTTGTAATAACCAATTTTTGTATTTAATGCAGTTACCAACATCAAACTATTTTCTAAATTCTTTTTGATGTTATCCGTTAATGGAATAATTCCTGTAGCGCATCTGTCATTAAACGACACGCACACATCACCTATCAATCTTGCAGAATGTAAGAAATTATAGATCATCATTGGTTTAAAAACATTCAACTCAAAATGTCCATTACTTCCACCAATATTGATGGCAACGTCGTTACCTAACACTTGCGCTGCAACCATTGTCATCGCTTCGCATTGAGTAGGATTTACTTTTCCAGGCATGATAGATGAACCAGGTTCATTATCAGGAATATGAATTTCTCCGATGCCACAACGCGGTCCGGACGACAACATACGTATATCATTTCCGATTTTCATTAAAGAAACAGCAACGGTTTTCAATGCGCCATGTGCTTCCACAATTGCGTCATGTGCTGCTAATGATTCAAATTTATTATGTGCTGTGATGAAAGGCAAACCTGTTAAGTTAGCAATTTCTTTGGCTACATTTTTCGCGTAACCTTTTGGTGTGTTGATACCTGTACCAACAGCCGTTCCGCCAAGCGCTAACTCAGACAAATGCTCTAATGTATTTTCTATTGCTTTAATTCCGTGATCTAATTGAGAAACATAACCGGAAAATTCCTGACCTAACGTTAATGGTGTTGCATCCATAAAATGCGTGCGACCAATTTTTACAATCTTTGCAAACTCTTTCGATTTTTTTGCTAACGTATTTCTAAGCTTTTTAATTCCAGGTAACGTTGTTTCCATTAAAATAGAATATGCTGCAATGTGCATTGCCGTTGGAAATGTATCGTTAGATGATTGTGATTTATTGACATCATCGTTCGGATTGATTGCTTTTTTTTCATCTGTTAATTGTCCGCCAAGCAACACATGCGCACGATACGCAATTACTTCGTTCACATTCATATTTGATTGAGTACCTGAACCAGTCTGCCAAACTACTAATGGAAACTGATCATTTAACTTGCCAGCTAAAATTTCATCACATACTTTTCCTATAATATCTGATTTAGATTTCTCTAAAACTTTTGCTTTGTAATTAGTAATCGCTGCTGCTTTTTTCAGGTAAGCAAACGCACGAATAATTTCTTTCGGCATTTTGTTGATGTCTTGTGCGATTTGAAAATTCTCGATTGAGCGTTGTGTTTGTGCACCGTAGTAAGCGTCAATTGGAACGTTTACTTTTCCCATGGTGTCTTTTTCGATTCTGTATTGCATTGTTTAGTATTGAGTAGTGAGTAATTAGTATTTAGTAATTTATCCAGCCATAATAACACGGTCGAATTTAAGTTTATTTTCTTTATTGATTATAAAAATAAGGATTGCAGCACTTTCTGTTTTGTTATCTTCGTTGCCATCTTCTTCAATTCCGTAAGCTGAATCTAATGAAATGCTTACTGATTTATCAGACGCATCATATGAAACTGATGTAGAATATTGTGCATCGTCGTTTTTTACTTTCCAACTAGTAGAAGATGCGTAATTATTTTGTAAGAGCGAATCGCTTTTCATTGGCAATAATCCTTTTACAAAATCAGTACGAAATATTTGTTTGTAATATTTTGTAAATTCTTCTTCTGATTGCAAATTGGTGGCTTTTCTAAAGTCTTTGTTTGTATTATAGTTAATCACTGCTAATAAACCGTCTGCTTGTTCCGTTGTCAAAGGAAAATCAAAAAAAGATTTTATTACTGGTAAATCATTTTGATATAATGCTTGGCGAAATTTTTGAAATTCTAAAATCCAGATTGGATATTTTTGTGCATCTACCTGAACAACTGTTAAGCTATCCGTATTTATTATAGTTTCAGCAGAAGTTACATCTTGTTTTATTTCATTTTTACAAGATGAAAACACGATAAGAATTATGCTAAAAATAAAGAAATGCTTCGCTTTACTTAACATGACATTGATATTATTTTCCTTTAAATTCTGGTTTGCGTTTTTCTAAGAATGCATTAACACCTTCTTTTACATCTTCTGTATGAAACAAAGATGCGAATGCGTTTACTTCATAATCGAAACCATCAACACCATCTTTAAAATATGCATTGGTGCATTCAATTACTTTAGCAATGGCAACTGGTCCTTTTGTTGCAGTTTTATTGATGATTGTTTTTGCTTTTTCGATTGCTGTACTTTTATCTGCTTCAACATAATTTACCAAACCTAAATTTAAGGCAGTTTGTGCATCTATCATATCAGCAGTTAAATGTAATTCTAATGCTTTTGCTTTTCCTATGTATTGTATTAACCGTTGTGTTCCACCGTAGCCAGCAATAATACCAAGGTTCACTTCTGGTTGGCCGAATTTTGCATTTGGTGTTGCAATTCGTAAATGACAAGCCATGGATAATTCGCAACCACCACCAAGCGCAAAGCCGTTTACTACAGCAATTACTGGCACTGACATTTGTTCTATCAAAAAGAAAATATCGTGACCACGTTGTGCTAATGCTTTTGCGTTATCAATATTCAACCCATTAAATTCAGAAATATCTGCACCAGCAACAAATGCTTTTTCGCCAGCACCAGTTACTATAATTCCTTTAAGCGTTTCTTGTTTTGCTTGTTCAAAAGCAGTTTTAATCTCAACAATGGTTTCGCCATTCAACGCATTTAATTTATCAGCGCGATTGATAGTAATAGTAAGAATTCCATCTTCTAAATTCCACAACAAATTTTTAAATTCCATGAATGTATTTTTATCTGAATAATAAATTATAGCATGCATCTGGTAATACACCTAATAAAATAATGAGTATAGAAATTAGTACTAAACCAATTTTATCTAACCATGATAATTCAATTTTTGCTGAATTAATTTCTTTGCCAGAAAAGATAGCAATGATTATTTTGAAGTAATAATACACACCAATTAACGATGCTAAAATTGCAATTACTGCAATGAGTACGCTTTTATTTTGAATGGTATTTAACAACACAAAATATTTTGCAAAAAAACCAGCCATTGGTGGAATTCCAGCCATCGATAACAATGCAATTGTCATTGTGCCTGCTAATAATGGATTTCGTTTTACCAAACCATTGAAAGCAGAAATGTCGTGATTGTCTAATTTAATAAGCACCCAAAATGCTGCCATGCTTGACAATGTATATGCTGTAAGATAATACCAAACCACATACGGTGTTGAAGGACTTAACATCGTATTTGCCAACAACACAAAACCTGCGTGTCCGATGCTTGAAAATGCCAACAAACGTTTGGTGTTAGATTGTGATGCAGCAATTACATTTCCGACAACAATAGTAAGCACAGAAATAATAATTAAAGTTGTAGTAAAAGTTGTAGCATCGAAAACTAATACTATAGAAAACAATCTATAGAAACCAGCTAATGCGCCTAATTTTACTATGGTTGACATATATGCAGTTACAACCGTTGGCGCACCTGTGTAAACATCTGGAGTCCAAAAATGAAATGGTACAGCAGAAACTTTAAATGCCATTGCAAATAAAATTAATAATAAACCAATGGTGAGTAATTGTTTGCTGACACCTGCACCTAAAACACTTGACGATGCAATTTGAAGCGTGTTAAATGAACCAGTTCCACCGTAAACAAATGTGATTCCAAGCAATAAAAATCCGCTTGCAAATGCGCCTAATAAAAAATATTTAAAAGCTGCTTCATTTGAGTACGTATTTCTTTTGTCGCTACCAGCTAATACATATACTGGTATTGATAAAATTTCGACACCTAAAAACAACATAGACATATGTGTGTAAGAAGTTAAAAGAAATACACCAACCATAGAAAATAAAACCAAAGCAAAATGATCGGAAAGATTGGTTTCATCTTTAAAATAATTTTTTGCCATCACAAACCAAAAAATCGCCAAGACTGAAAGTAGTAGAGTGAATACTAATGGAATTTTATCTAACAATAACATGTTGAAGATATTTTCGTTGTTACCAGCCATAATATCATTCAAACAGAAAAATATATTCAAACACAAACCAGCAATGACTGCTGGAAAAATAATTTTTCTTGCATTTATCATTTCTGCTAACAAAGCAAAAATTCCTAAACTTGATAATAATAATAGTTCCTTCATCTTTTTATTTAAACCTTCAACAGATTTCTTATTTATTTTTTTACAACCATTGCTGTTACTTCATGCACATGATCGATTATTTGTTTGATTTGATTTTCTGAACCATCTAAAATAAGATTTGGAAATAAACCAAAAAAGATAATCAATCCAGCAAAACATGCTAATAGTATTTTTTCATTTACTGTAATCACACCAAACGATTCTGTTAATGCATTGGTATCGCCATGCATAATATGTTGGTATGCGCGCAACATATACAACGCACCAAAAATCACCGTTAAGCCAGCAAACACTACAACTACTGTGTTGTATTGGAATAATCCGTGCAACAATAAAAATTCACCAACAAAGCCATTGGTTAAAGGCAATGCTACACTTCCTAATAAAATAATTAAAAACAAAACAGAAAACACACGCGATACATTTCTGATACCACCTAACTTATGCATTTCATCTGTTTTCATTCTATTTGTAATAATATCACACACGAAGAATAATGCAACCACGTTAATTCCATGCGATAACATTTGATACATTGCGCCTTGTACACCTTGTAAATTCATGGTGAAAATTCCAGCAGCAATTAAACCAACGTGACCAATAGAAGAATACGCTAGCATGCGTTTGAAATTATGTTGTGTCAAAGCCATCAACGAACCATAAACCACACTTATCACACTTAAAATAATTACATATTTTGATGCTTGTTGCCAACCTAATGGAACAACAGGAATTAACCAAATGATGAGTGCATAAGTTCCCATTTTCAACATGATTCCAGACAATAACATAGTGCCTTGTGTAGGTGCATTTACGTAAGTATCAGGTTGCCAAGTGTGTAATGGAAAAATTGGAATTTTGATAGCAAACGCCAAATAAAATGCAATAAAAACAAACAGTTGTTCTTTCGCTGTGAGTAATGCGCCAGCTTTATAAAATGAATGAATATCGAACGAACGATTTTCGGTGTGTAACCAAACATAAATGATTGCCAATAACATGAATAAACTTCCAAATAATGTATAAACGAAAAATTTGAAGGTAATTTTTTGTCTGTTTTCGCCACCAAATACTAAACATATCAAATAGATTGGAATGAGTGCCAATTCCCAGAAAATATAGAACAACAATGCATCTTGCGCTAAAAAGACACCAACCAAAGCAGTTTGCATGATTAGCATTAATGATAAATATGCTTTGATATTTTTGATGTCTCTTTCAAAAGTTGACTGAATAATAAAAGGTACAATTAAGGTAGTAAGCAAAACTAATACGCTGTTGATACCATTAAGTTGAAGATGAAAATTTGCGTTTAGGTTTTGAATCCAAATAGTGTTCCAGTTGAAACATGCACACGTCGGATTTATTTGGTATTGATAAAACGCATAAAAGCCAACACACATTTCTGTAAGTGCTGCTACTAGCGCAATGTTTTTTGATTGTTTTTCACTAAACAATAATAGTATTGGAACAAACAAAACTGGTAATATGAGTAATAGTAATACTAACATAAATTAATGGAACAGACAGAATATTTTTTGAATAATGATGCTATACGAAAACTCAAATACATGTTGTATGGAGCTTGATAAAAATGATGAAATCTGCATATCGATTTTACCGCTTAATGCCAATAAAACCAACTGAGCACCGCCAATAAATAAAGCAATTTTTTGCACATATTTTTGGTTGATTAAATGCAATGCAGGAATACTAATCACTAACACTGTTAAACAAATTAAAACAATCATACTCTATATTTTTATAACGGTTATTAAAATTAAAGCTACAATACTAATGACCATCGCAATTACATAAAAACCTAAACTTCCTGTTTGAGTTAAACGCAATAACTGACTCCAATTAACAATGGAAGTTCCTATTAAATTTACCAATCCATCAATTCCACTTTTTTCTATAAACTGATACATGAGTACTGAAACTCTGTTTAATGGTTTTACGATAATTGCTTCGTAAATTTCATCGATATAATATTTATGGTACACAATTTCTTTTCCTAAAGACATTGGCGCATCATCTGATTTTGGAATTTGTTTTTTAGAAACAAAGAAAAATCTAGCTAAGAAAATCATGATTAAAATTAAAACCACAGTTGCAGCCATTAGAAGCATTTCTGTATTTAATTCCATTTTTCCTTCAGCTACTTTCACAGATGAAGACAAGAAATGATCTAACCAATGATGAATTCCTAATTGATGACCTAAAGCGTGCGGAAAGCCAATAAAACCTGCTACTACTGACAAACCAGATAAAATCATTAATGGAATAGTCATGCTTTTTGGCGATTCGTGTACATGATTTTTTACGATATCGTTTCCTCTAAATTCTCCAACAAATGTTAGAAAAAACAAACGGAACATATAGAAAGCAGTCATTAAAGAAACCAATAATGCTAATACGAATAAAACTTTGCTGTGTTCAAATATTTCAGCTAACATCTGATCTTTAGAAAAGAAACCTGCAAATGGTGGAATACCAGCAATCGCAATTGTTCCAATTAAAAAAGTAATAAAAGTAACTGGCATTTTTTTCTTCAAGCCACCCATATTTCTGATGTCTTGGTCACCGCTCATACCATGAATTACGCTACCAGCACCTAAGAATAATAATGCTTTAAAAAATGCGTGCGTTACTACGTGAAAAACACCAGCCGAAAATGCACCGCAACCTAATGCACAAAAAATTAATCCTAATTGTGAAACGGTAGAATATGCCAACACTTTTTTAATATCATTTTGAAATAATGCAATCGTTGCAGCTAATAATGCAGTTGCAATTCCAATGATTGCTATGAATTGCATGGTAAATTCTGATAAAGAAAAGAGCACACTACAACGCGCAACCATATAAATACCTGCGGTTACCATCGTTGCTGCGTGTATCAATGCAGACACTGGTGTTGGACCAGCCATTGCGTCTGGAAGCCAAGTAAACAAAGGTATTTGCGCTGATTTTCCCATCGCGCCAATGAACAATAAAACAGTGATCCATGTAATTAATTTGCCATCAATTACAACGGTTCCAATTTGTGCAAATACTTGATGATAGTTGATGCTGCCAAAAACACCAAATAATAAGATGATGCCTAAAATAAAACCTAAGTCGCCGATGCGATTCATGACGAATGCTTTTTTTGCAGCATCTGCGTAATTGATATTTTTAAACCAAAATCCAATTAATAAATAAGAACACAAACCAACGCCTTCCCAACCAACGAACATCAATAAGAAATTATCGCCTAATACTAATAACAACATGAAAAACACAAACAAATTCAAGTATGAGAAATATCGGTTATAATCTTTTTCGTCGTGCATGTAACCAGTTGAATATACATGAATCAAGAAACCAACACCTGTGATAACTAAAGTAAATAAGATAGAAAGTGAATCTACCAAGAAAGAAAAATCTGCACGAAAATCACCAACATGAATCCATGAAAAAACTGGCACAATAACAGCATGATTATTTGACAACTGATTTATAAAAATCAACACCGCTACAATGAACGAAGCCAAAATACTGCTTGGTGCTAAAAATGTAGTAATTGATTTTGACAAACTTTTTCCAAACAAAGCAATAACTATAAAGCTAAGCAAAGGAAAAAGTGGAATAAGATATACGAATTGTTGCATGTTTTATTTTTTGTCTGAACCATGATTTATCTGATTAAATGATAATCATGATTTTTTATTTTTGTATTTCTAACAATTTAAAAAATTCATCCAATTTTGGCATAATAATAATTTCCGTTCTTCTGTTGATTGATTTATTTGCCTTTGTATCATTTGGTACTTTCGCATTATACTCTGAACGACCACCTGCAATAATTCTGGATGGATCAACTGCGTAACTTTTTTGCAATGCACGCGCAATCGATGTTGCTCTTTTTACACTCAAATCCCAATTGTCTAATACGCAACTGTTTGCGATTGGAACATTATCAGTGTTACCTTCAATCAATACATCAAACGTTTTATAATCATTTATAACTTTCGCAATTTTTGACAACACATCACCTGCTTTTGCAGAAATATCTGAACTTCCAGATTTGTACAACATATTATCTGACAATGAAATTAACACCACACCTTTGTCCACTTTTACATTTACATCGGTATCATTTACATCAGACAAAGAACGTTTCAAATTCAACACCAATACTAAATTCAACGAATCTTTTGAGCGAATTTGTGAGTTTAGTAAAGAAATATCACGGCTTTGTGCATCAATAGTTTCCAATGATTTTTTAATACTTTCTGCACCTTCTTTGCTGATTACCGATAAATTAGATAACTGGTCTAATAATTTTCCGTTGGCAGATTTCTGATATTCTACTTCTTTCAATAATTCTTCAATTTTAGCTTTTGCTTTTGCTAACTCAGCAGCTGTAGCATCGTATTCGCTTGATTTGGTACCAAATCTTTTTTCGCAATCTGCTAAATCAGATGTTAATTGACGAACGGTTTGTTCTAGTCTATCTTTATCTAATTGTGTTGCCTGAAATTTCTTTTTTGTAACGCATGATGATAGCACAGCTACCATTAATACATAAAAAAATATCTTTCTCATCATTACCATTTTAATTTGTTCAAATCATCAATATCGATCGATTTGGTATTTCTGTAAATCATCATCAAAATAGCTAAACCAACCGATACTTCGGCTGCTGCAACTACCATTATAAAAAACACGAATACTTGTCCACCGCTATCGCCTAAATATCTTGAGAACGCAACCATTAATAAGTTTACTGCGTTCAACATTAGTTCTACACACATAAAAATAATGATGGCATTTCTACGGAACAGAACACCTAATACGCCAATACTAAATAGTATTACGGTTAGATATATGTACCATTGAATCGGTATGTTTAATATTACGTCGTTGTTCACCTTAATTGATTTCTTTTTTACTTAAAAATACCGCACCAACCATGGCTGCTAAAAACAAAATACTCGAAACTTCAAACGGCAACATATATTCTCTGAATAATACTTTACCTAAGTTTTCAACCAAACCAATGTTTTCATTTTGCGCTGCTGGCAACATTCCTTTTTGTGCATTCGTCAATAAAGCAATTAAACACAACATAAAAACACCTGCTGCAATAACGGCTGCAAATTTTGGAATATTCTTTTTATGCGGTTCAATTTCTTTATTTAAATTCAACATCATAATTACATATAAAAACAATACCATGATGGCTCCAGCATATACTATAATATGTACTGCAGCCAAGAACTGTGCATTCAATAATAAATAATGACCAGCCAAAGCAAAAAAAGTAACGATTAAATACAATACGGAATGCACCGGATTTTTATCAATCACTACTAATATTGCGCTAAAAATAGCAACGAACGTTAAGAAGAAAAATATGTATTGTGTAATTGGCATTATTGATTTACTATTTGAGATTTCTGATTTAAAAATTTAATGACTTTTTTCTTTTATTAAATTCTGTTTGTCTTTCCAGGTTTGATTGTGTGCTTTTGTTTTGTCTTTTTTAAATTCAGCTACTGCTTTCGTTTGTCTGTACGATAAATCGATTGGATGATTGATATCTTCTACCAATTTATCTTTACCGTAAATCATATCTTTTCGGTTACCTGAAACAGGAACAATTCTATCAGTTAAGAAGATGGCTTCTTTTGGACACGCTTCTTCGCACAAGCCGCAGAAAATGCAACGCAACATATTTATCTCGTAAATCGAAGCGTATTTTTCTTCACGATACAAATTTTCTTCGCCTTTTCTACGTTCTGCCGATTCCATCGTAATCGCTTCTGCTGGACAAGCTACTGCGCACAAACCACAAGCTGTACAACGTTCTGCGCCTTGCTCATCACGTTTTAAAACATGTTGTCCTCGATAGGTTTCTGCAATTTCGCGTTTTACCTCAGGATATCTTACCGTAGCACCTTTCTTGAAAAAATGTTTTAAGGTAATCGTCATACCTTGCGTGATGGCAGGTATGTATAGTTTTTCCATCAAAGACATTTCTTTTTTTACAACTACTTTTTTTCTGTCTGTTAATTGCATACTTAAAAAATATTTGATAGATAATAAAAAATTTCGTGGCGCATCATAATAACACCTGTAACCAAAATATTTAATATAGATAATGGAATTAATATTCTCCAACCTAAAAACATTAATTGATCGTATCTGAAACGTGGAATCGTCCAGCGGATCCACATATAAAAGAAGATGAAGAAGAATATTTTTCCGAAGAAAAATACCACTTGTAATAAGGATAATAAATTTCCGTCAAAGCCAAAATGAGACTGGAATGGAATATTAAATCCACCAAAATATAAAGATGAAATGATAGCCGATGAAACAAACATATTGATATACTCAGCAAATAAATAAAAACCTAATTTCATCGATGAATATTCTGTGTGATAACCACCCACTAATTCTGTTTCGCATTCCGGTAAATCAAACGGAGCGCGGTTGGTTTCTGCAAATGCACAAATTAAGAAGATTAAAAATCCTAATGGTTGATAAAAGATATTCCACAAACCATCACCTTGTTGTGCTACAATTTGTCCTAAACTTAGTGTGCCTGTTTTCATAATCAATGCCACCAACGCCAAACCCATCGCAATTTCGTAGCTAATCATTTGTGAAGAAGCGCGCAACGCACCGAGCAATGAATATTTATTGTTGGAAGCCCAGCCGCCAATCATAATTCCATACACACCAAACGAAACTACCGCAAACACATACAACATACCAATATTGATATCCGTAATTTGCAATGGAAATGTTTGTCCGCCAAATGTTAAATGGCCGCCCCAAGGAATTACCACACCAGACATTAATGCAGTTAGCATGGCTAAACTCGGTCCTAAAATGAATAAAAATTTACTGGAAACTGTTGGAATAATTTCTTCTTTCATAAACATCTTCACACCGTCGGCAATTGGCTGCAATATACCGAAAGGTCCTGCACGGTCTGGTCCGATTCTGTCTTGCATAAACGCTGCTACTTTTCGTTCTGCGTATGTTGAATAGGCAGCAATTCCTAATGAAATAAGGAATACTAAGAGAACTAAAATGGTTTTGTATATGATGAAAATTAGCATGTTCTTTTGTCCTTGATTTTCAAATTAAACATTGTTCGGATCTAATGAACCGTGTCCCAATGTTGCTTTTTTACTTTTTAATGTTTCTACATCTGATTGCAATTCCAATCTCATCTTTTTCAAATCGGTATTATAATGATTTTGAGAAATAACCGAATTATGACTCACTTTACTTGGTCCTTCAATTTCCCAATCTGCAACATATTTTTTATCAAAACGACATTCATTGCAGATAAATTCTTCCACTTCGCCCCAACGGTCTTTGCGAGCAGTAACGCGCAATACATCATCGCCTTTCATCCATAAACGTACTTTTCCATTGCATTTTTCGTGATTGCAATTTCTGTGTGCATCTACAGGTTTGGTAAACCACACACGGCTTTTGAAACGGAAAGTTTTATCGGTGAGTGCGCCAACCGGACAAACATCAATTACGTTTCCAGAAAAATCGTTGTCGATTGCTTTTTCTATATAAGTAGAAATTTCTGCGTGGTCGCCGCGATTGATGACACCGTGAACACGTCCATCTGTAATTTGCTCACATGTTTTTACGCATCTGTAGCAAAGAATACAGCGATTCATGTGTAGTTTTATCTTGTCGCCAATATCAATTGGTTCAAATTCTCTTCGTTGAAATTCGTAGCGAGTGGCTTCTTTTCCGTTTTCATAACCTAAATCTTGCAAATGACACTCACCTGCCTGGTCGCAGATTGGACAATCTAATGGATGATTGATTAATAAAAACTCGACTACACCAGCGCGTGCTTCTAATAAATCTGCAGAAGTTTTGTTGCGCACTACCATTCCGTCCATTACTGTTGTACGGCAACTTGGCACTGGTTTTGGCATTGGTCGCGGATCTTTT
Organism: uncultured Saprospirales bacterium; assembly: GCA_938008535.1. Classification (GTDB taxonomy): domain Bacteria; phylum Bacteroidota; class Bacteroidia; order Chitinophagales; family JADIYW01; genus JADJSS01. The sequence goes on from CALLKF010000070.1 coordinate 63,573, forward strand.
TCCGAACCTTGTTCTACTTTTACGATACAAGTTCTGCAATAACCGCCAGTAGTTTTTAGTTTAGAATAAAAGCACATGGCTGGTGGTGCAATGTTGGTACCTTGCTGTTCATCAATCATTCGAGCAGCTTGCAAAATGGTAGTTCCGTCCGGAACTTCTATGGTGATATCGTCGATTGTTACTTTTGCCATATTTTTGGAAAGCACAAAGTTACAAATCTGTTGTGATTTTACCTAAAAGCAAGGTAATTAAATTGATAAAAATAGTGGTGTGGTTGTTTGCAAATTTGGTAGTAGGTATAAGTTGAATAGAATAAGTGCAAGACATTAGAAAAAAACAAGTAAAACAAACATATCAGATTGACATCATTAACATTTGACCAATAAGTACAACTTAACTAATAATTTCTAAATTTGATGAATGAAACCGAGATTATATTTTGATACATCTGTTTTTGGTGGAGTTTATGACGAAGAGTTTGAAGAGATTTCTACTTTGCTTTTTGAAAAAGTAAAATTAGGACAGATTATTTGTGTTTATTCAGATTTATCAGAAACCGAACTTCAAAATGCACCACAAAGAGTTAAAGATTATTTTGCAGATTTGCCAAAAGAGCACATGCAATTTGTTGAAGTAACTGAAGAATCTTACGAACTTGCACAAAAGTATTTAGATGAAAAGGTGGTTGGAAAGACCAGTGCAGATGATTGCAGGCATATTGCAACAGCTACCATTAATAAAGTGGACATCTTAGTAAGCTGGAACTTCAAACACATTGTAAATGTTTTTAGAATTCGTGGATATAATTCAATAAATTTACGTTGTGGTTATTCACAACTTGATATTCGTTCACCAAAAGAAATTGTATATAATGAAGACGACAATTAAAAAAGAAAAGGCATTTGATACAGTTAAAGTATTTCGTGAAATCAAAGAAAAAATAGCAAAAGAAACTGAAAAAATGACTTTTGCAGAATTCAAAGAATACCTTAACAAAAATAAACTGACGCCTTCAAAATAGTTTGCTATTTGGTAAAACCTTCAACATATTTATTAACTACGATGAATTTATGGCTCGCTATTTAATTCAAATTGACCAACCATTGAATTTGGATAAGCAATGTGTATTTTATTGTTGGATGGATTAAAAAGCAGCGTTGGAACTACTGCATCTAAATTATATGCATAACCAGGCGATTGCACAATGTGTATATCATACTTTTGGTTACAATCAGGACAGCTTGCATCATATGGATTATCTGTACCATATCTAAATCCTATAGATCGCCAATAACTGCCTGTAAACTGGCTTACTACATATCTTCCACTTCCAGAATGAAATTGTGAAACTACCGGTTGGTTTTTTTGTGTGTTAAATATCAATGTAGGCGGCAATCCACTATTTCCACTTAAAGAATCTGATTTCATTTCGGCCCAATACGCTTTTTTGTTAGCACCCGGTAAACCAAGATTATATACTTTTGAACTATATCTTACAACTTTTATGAAATATGTAGATGGCATCATGCTTAATTTGCCGACAAAAGCAACATATGGCTGATTGGTGAGTGGATGAAATGCCAATGCCTTGTTTGAAATGGATACTGCTTTATTATTTCCAACTAAACTAAAACTTGCATAAGTAGTATTCCATGTTAAATTATTATCTAAGTACTTTACATCCAAATATCCAGTATCATTGATGTAAGCAACATACAGCGTTTTCGTATTTGGCTGAAAACCTATTGAACAGCTATGTTCTATATTTTTAGAAGTCCAGCCAATAGGAACAACTGCCGAAGCATTGCCAATACTATTACTTCCAGCCGTTTTCCAATTTTTGCCGTCATACATATTAACTATAACTTCATTCTTGTTGTTTTCATCTATAAATGCGATATAAAGTTCGCTTGTTTGCGGTTTGAAGGCGATGGCTGGCAAGCAATCTCTCTTAGGTATTACATTATTTATCTGACCGACTTTGTTCCAGTTTGTTCCATCAAAATATTGTACAACATACTCATTGGGTCCGCCATCTACATAGCCAACGTACACCTGATTAGTGACAGGGTTTATAGCTAAAGATGGTTCTGTAGCTGCTGTTTGTACATTCGTTCTACCCACACGTTGCCACTGATAGATAAATCCTTTTCTCGCAGGTATTTTTATTAATTTCAATACTAAAAGTTCTTTTGTTGCGCCATCAATATAAGCTGTATAGATTTCATCAGCGGCAGCGTTGTAGCAAAGTGCAGGCGCATAATAGGTAGAACCTCCTACTGTATAACTTCCATATTTATCACCTAATTGACGCCACCAATTGGCTGCTGATGCCCGTTGAATGCATATAGAAAGAATAAAACATAAGATTGTTTTTGAAAGTAGATTTTTCATAAGTGTTTGGTTTTGTTAAGTAAATGTAACAAATAAATACAATATAAAGAGTATTCCAAATTAACCTTAAAGGTATTGCTACGCTATGGCATTTTGCCTCGCCCTGTCAAGCTGCGCTTTGATACCCACCCCTTAATCCCCTCCAAATGGAGGGGAAATTGGACACTGCAATTCTTTATATGATTACGAAATAATTTCTGCTTCTACTAAAAGTACTAAACAAAAAGATTTGCACTTGCGGTCTCTCCTCCTTGGAGGAGATTAAGAGGTGGGTTTACAATAAAAAAAATCCATCGCTCTCACGATGGATTTTTTAATATCTCAATTCTCAATTCTCAATTCTCACATCTCACATCTAAATCACCACCACTACTTCATAGCTGCCGATAACAGTTTCCGGATTTTTTACTAATAAGAAACTGCCGTCGCCGTCTGGGCTCATATCTGAAGTAGATTTAGTCAGCGTTTCGCCTTGCTGCACGGTGAAATCAATACCGCCAGCACCTTCCGTTGGCGATAGTGAAAAATACAATTTCTCTGTACCTGTGTTGCTCATGTTGATGGTTGCATCTTCATCAATAGTAGTTACTGTTTTCACAGAGCTTGGCTCTACGGTGCCGATGAGTTCGTCTTCGATTGGCGGCTCGCCTT
>CALLKF010000071.1 GCA_938008535.1 uncultured Saprospirales bacterium
CATAATTGATTTAATCATTGAATAAAATGGAATCTTCTACAAAAGAATTAGAACTAAAAGCAAAAGAAGTTATAAAAGCAAAATTTAATGCAATTACAAAAATTGACCATGAAAGCATGCATGCTTTATTGAATCTGTTTAGTGTAAAGACATACAAAAAAAATGAGATAATTATTGAGGAAAATGAAGAAATGACGGACTTCTTTTTTATTTTTAAAGGTATTATTCGCATTTATTTTTATAAAAATGAACGAATTGTAATTGAAAGATTTGAAAAAGAAGGTGGTTTTTTTGGTGGTAGTTACGAACATTTAAGTAAATATCCAGGTGTGCATATCATTCAAGCACTTGAAGATTTAGTGGTGTTAAAAATGAAACATAAAGAATTAGAATTATTGTTTAAGAAACATCATGCTGTAGAAACTTTATATCGTATGTTACTTGAAGCATTTCATTATAATTATGTCGATAAATTATATGCACTTAAAAGCTCTTCGTCAGAAGAAAGGTATGCCGATTTTATGAAAGAATACGGTGATATAATGAATAGAATTTCGCTTAAAAATGTTGCTAGTTATTTAAGCATGACTTCTGAAACTATTAGTAGAATTCGCTCAAGGTATGATAAAAGAGTGAAGTAACATTTTATTTTTATTGATTACTTTCTTTTACTTTTTTCCAAATCATCATTTGGTTAGAAAATATTTTTGCAAAACCTTTTACATCATCACCAGACCAAGTATTATTCATTTCGCCATAGCTTCCAAATTTATTATTCATCAAATCGTAAGGTGATTCAATGCCAATTAATTCAAAACGATAGGGTTGTAGTTTGATAAAAACTTTGCCACTTACTTGTTGTTGTGTGTTGCTTAAAAATGCTTCTAAATCACGCATTAACGGTTCATAAAATAAACCTTCGTGCAAGTTGCTACCATACACATTGCTTAATTGATCTTTCCAAAAAAGCTGTTGTTTGGTGAGTGTATGCTTTTCTAATAAATGATGCGCTTTGATAATGATTAAAGGTGCTGCAGCTTCAAAACCAACTCTTCCTTTGATACCGATTATTGTATCGCCAACATGTATATCGCGTCCAATTGCATATTTACTTGCCAAATGATTGAGTTCAAGAATGAGTGCTGTTGGATGCGAATATTTTTTATCATTTAGAGAAATCAATTCTCCTTTTTCAAACTCTAAAACAATTTCACTTTCGCTATCACTTTCACTTTTATTAAATTGAGTTGGATATGCATCTTCTGGTAATGTATAACGTGATGTAAGTGTTTCTTTACCACCAACGCTGGTGCCCCAAATTCCTTGGTTTATAGAATATGCTGCTTTCTTTGCATCTATTACAACACCATATTTTTTTAAGTATTCAATTTCTTCATCGCGCGAAAGTTTGTTGTCTCTAATTGGTGTAATAATTTTTGCTTCTGGCATCACGATGTTAAAAACCATATCAAATCGAACCTGATCGTTGCCTGCGCCAGTGCTACCATGTGCAATAAAATCAGCACCAATTTCTTTCGCATATTCAGCAACTGCAATTGCTTGAAAAACACGCTCTGCCGAAACTGATAATGGATACGTATTGTTTTTTAAAACGTTTCCGAAAATTAGATACTTGATACATTGTTCGTAATATTCTTGCACAACATCTTTTACAATAAATTTTTTTACACCTAATTCCTTGGCTCTCTTTTCAATGGCTTGAAGTTGCTCATCGCTGAAACCACCAGTATTTACTGTTATTGCATACACATCTAACTTTTTTTCTTCTGTTAAATATTTTACACAATACGAAGTATCTAAACCACCACTATATGCTAAAACTACTTTGTTCATTTTTGAGTTAATTGTTATAAGTTATTCGTTATAAAGTTATTTTCTTTTAATTATTAATCATTCATCATCAAAGGTTTTTCATTTTTTATTGCGTTGTGCTTTTGGTGTTTTGAGTTTTGCTGGTATTTTCTTTTCAATTTTTTGTGCTTTTAAAAATTTCTTTTCTTTAGCTTGTTTCGGATCGTAAAGCATTGCAGTACACAAACAGTTTTTTCGCTCGGTACGTGTTAAAACATCATAATTTATACAGCTTTTGCAGCCACTCCAAAAATCATCGTCTTGCGTAAGCTCTGAAAAGGTAACCGGTTTGTAACCTAAGTCAGAATTTATTTTCATCACAGCTAAACTAGTAGTGATACCAAATATTTTTGCACTAGGAAATTTAGTGTTTGTATAGTTGAATACAAATTTTTTAATTCGTTTCGCTAATCCAAATTTCCGAAATTCTTCTTTTACAATTAAGCCAGAATTTGCTACATAATTTTTACCTTCCCAAGTTTCTATATAACAAAATCCAGCAAGTTCATTTTTTGATGTTGTTGCAATAATTGCTTTATCCTGTAATATTTTTTCTTGAATGTATTTTGGATCTCGTTTGGCAATACCAGTACCGCGTTTTTTTGCAGATTCTTCATATAATTTACATAACTCATCAGTATAATCTAAATGAGCAATATTTGCAACTAGTATGTTGAACGCGTCGTGTGATTTTTTCAATGAATAGAATTATTTTTTTTAATACCTACAAATTTAATCTCAAGAATGTAAATAGAATGTTATAATTTGATGGAAATAAACGATGAGTTACAATGTGCAAATAATATATTTTCTATCAAGAAGGTATTTTTTCTGTAAGCATTGTGTTGCCTTTTTTATCGTAATAAGTACAGCTCATGGCAGTTGTATCAACGGTCCATTTTTCAACACCAGTTTCTGCAGAATGGTTGCAGAATGTTGCATAATCTGTTTCACCTTGTTGGTGTATTTTTAAATAGTGTTTAAATTGTTCAGCATTACTTTCATCAGCAACATTAAGTGCATCATATTTTGCATCAGAAGATATTTTGTAGTTATTATCGCCATAATATGTGCTGTGTCCGTCGGTTACAAAAGCATCATAACTTTTCACTCCAAGTGCAATAATATCTTTTACATAGCCAGGAAAATCTGCACCGCTTTTTACTCTTGAGTGAGCTTCTTTAATTTGAATAATGGTAAACATGTTTGTATTTATTTTAATTATTTTTTTTATTAAAATTAATTGCTAAATTTTATGATGTGGTTTCATTATGATTTTTATTATTTTTTCTACTTATCATTTTGTTGAATGTTTTGGTGAATTGAATGTCTGTTGGATATCTTCTATACGATGTCATATTGTTAAAAATTAATGCGGTGAACAATAAAATTAACGAGCCAGTAAATACAGGACAAATCACATACATGTAGCCAAGTTTTATAATTTTTTCGGAACCGATAACTGCTATCAATGCTGTTGCTCCACCAGGTGGATGTAGCGTTTTTGTAATTTGCATAAACACAATTGATAGACCAACTGAAAGTGGCGCTGTTAGCCAAATAATGTCAGGAATTAGTTTATAAACTGTGACGCCAATTAATGCAGAAATTAGGTGTCCGCCGATTAGATTACGTGGTTGAGCAAGTGGACTTTGTATCGCGCCATATACTAATACGCTGGATGCACCAAAAGAAGCAATTAAGAATACGTTTTCTGAATTTGGCAATAATTGACTTTGAAAGAATGCAATAAGACCAATGCCTGCAAATGTGCCGATGAAAGACCAGAAATGTTCTTTAAAATTAACTAAAGTTTCTTTGTAGATAATGTATCGCGAAACTATTAAACCACGTTTTATTTTTTTTCTTAACATTAGTTATTCTGATACTGTGTTGTTTTTGAAAGTAAGGTTGTAAATGTACGGATTTTCAGAAGATTGGTGTTATGCAATGGATTTTAGAATATACTTTTAAATGGATAAACATGCCTTAATTTGATCTGAAACGTTTCATTTTTAATATTCACTATTCTTTATTTTTGCTACAGATTTTTTCCTGAATTTCTAATAGTTGCTTTCGTGAAATGGGTTCTTGTTCTTGATTAAAATAATAAGTGTTTTGTGTGTCCAATTTTGTGATGATTTGTATACCAGTTGTAACACCTTTATATTCATATCTTTTTAATTGAATTTCTTTTGACTCAATCGCTGCAAGCGTTCCATTAGCATAGTATATAATTTCAGTTTCGTATTTGTAAATAGGATAGTTGTATTCTGTTCCAATGGAACCAGGTTTGTTTAGTACAGAGTCTTTGAAAATTATAATTTTTATTTTATTGTTGCAATTTAAAAAAGTATCAGCGTCTTCATGTGTCACAGATTCTATTAATTGCGCTTTTTTAACTGCATTTTGATAAGTGGTTTCAGTAGCAGAAACCAATAAAATAGATATAAATAGTAAGACATTAATCATCAAAGAAAAATTGTTTGTTTAATTGGATGCAATATAGTTATTATTGATTTTTAAAAAATGTCCAAATTTCTTCGCTAGCATCAAAATCTTTTTTGGTAAAGTAATTTGGCCAAATATGTCCACCATTTACAATTTTATATAACCATACTGGATTTTTAAAATCTGTATCTGAATTTTTATATCGTATAACAATGCTATTTTCTAATTTATTAATATCTGGTAAGGTGTCTACAGTTAAATGTGTAGAATGGTTGATTCGAGTCCAAAAATTGATTACGGTATCAATTGGTAGCATATCGGTTGTGGTGTCACCAGACCATGGCACTACAACATCAGTAGTTCCATTTATCATCATTACTGGAATTGGAATGGTTGCTGCGCTTGAGTCGTAAATTTTATGGGTCATTGAGCCAATAACGGGTGCTATTGCCTTAAATAAGTGAGGTTTTCTAGTGGCTAGCATATTGCACATAAAACCACCATTGGATTCACCTGTAACAAATACACGTGTAGCATCGAGATTGTTTTCTGATATTAATTTATTTACTAAAACTTCAATAAAATGTACATCATCAACACTTTCTGTTTCGTGTCCTTTAAAACCTACATTCCAGAAGTTGGTTCCTTTGTGGTCTTTTGTTCCCTGCGGATAACAAACTGCAAAATTGTTTCTATCTGCAATTTTATTAAATCCTTTTAGATTCATTATACTAAAAGCATTGTCGCCGTAGCCATGCAGCACTATAAGTAATGGAGTTCCAGCTTGTAGTTTTGCTGGTTTATAAAAATAATATTGCCTGTTAATTCCATCTACGCTTATAGTTGAAAGCGGAACATTATCGACAATAGAACAAGAAGTGATGCCAAATATAGTAATGATTACCGTAGATATAGTTAAAAGCAATTGTTTCATGTTTTTTTATTTTTTATAATTATAATTAAACAAGGACAAAAACTATACCATGTTTGAGTATTTAATTATAATTTGTTGCAAGTTTAACAACAACTGAACTTAGGTCGCAGATTTTTTCATCAAGCTAATTATTTTACTGTATAATAATTTTTCTTCTACAGGTTTTGAAATATAATCATCCATGCCAGCTTCTTTGCATTTTTCAACATCCATCGTGGTTACATCAGCAGTGAGTGCAATAATTGGTATATTAGATTTTAAAGTGTTGCGAATGTATGCGGTTGCTTCAAAGCCATTCATTTCAGGCATTTGCAAATCCATTAAAATAATATCATACGATTTTGTCTGTAGTTTTTCTATGGCAATTTTTCCATTATCTGCAATGTCGCAAGTAAATTTAAAATCGTACAAAATTGTTTTTATCAGTAATTGATTGAGCGCGACATCTTCGACTACCAATATGTTTAAATTTTTAATTTCAGAATCTAATTCTATTGATTCATCTTCTTCTTTTATCATTTCGGTTGTTTTTGAAAAACTTAAGGTGAAACTAAATACGGAACCTTTTCCAACTTCGCTTTTTACCTGAATGCTGCCACCTTGCGATTCTACTAATTGTTTAACAATGGCTAATCCTAAACCGGTGCCGCCGTATATTTTTGAGGTGTTTGCGGATGCCTGCTTGAAGTTTTCAAAAATAGATGATAACTCGCTTTCTTTTATACCTATTCCAGAATCTGTTACTATAAATTCAACAGTTACTTTTTCTTCGTCTTCATTTAGTAAAGATACACTTACGGTAATTTTTCCTTTAGATGTAAATTTTACAGCATTGCTTAATAAATTTAAAATAATTTGGCGCAAATGAATGGCATCGCCAACTAAAATTTCTGGAATATTTTGGTCATATTCTTTAACTAAAGCGATATTGTTTTCCTGTGTTTTTTTCTCAAATAAATGCAGCATTTCTGAAATAGCTCCTGACATACTAAACGGTGATTGTTGAAAAATCATTTTTCCTGCTTCTACTTTTGCTAAATCGAGTATGTCGTTAAAGAGCACGATTAATGCGTCGCCGCTTATTTTTATGGCAGATATGTATTCTTTTTGTTTTTCGGTTAATTCTGTTTTCAGCACTACTTTAGTAAATCCGATAATGGCGTTCATCGGCGTTCTTATTTCGTGGCTCATATTTGACAGAAACTGTTGCTTTGCTTTTACCGCAAATTCTGCAACCTCGGTTTTGTGTTCTGCAGTTCTTGTTGCATCTATTAATTGATTTTTAGCCAATACATGAGCAGTTACTTCATAGGCAATAATAGTAACACCTGAAATAGTTCCGTCTGCTTCGAAGTATGGCTGATATACAAAATTAAAATAAGCATTCTCCATCTTGCCGTTGCGTTTTAATATGGCAAGGAGCTCGTGTCCGTTATAAGGAATGCCTGTGGTATAAACAGTATTCAATAGTTTGGGAAATTCACCACCAGCCAATTCAGGCAATATTTTAATAAATGGTTTTCCTTCAATATCATTACCTTTTCCCCAAATTTCTTTAATACTATCGTTGGCAAGCGCAACTACCATATCTTTGCCTTTTAAAATAGCAATTGAAAAAGGTGATTGCATGAGCATCATATTGTAACGTTTGTTACTTTCTTCCACCAATTTTTTTGATTTTTTCTCTGCTTCTAATTGCATCTCTAAAGATTTCTTTTCTTGCGTTTGCAATTCAATCGCTATTTTTCGTACTTCTGTAATATCGAAAATGGTTAGTACAATCAATTCTTCATTACTGCTTTTTTTAAGGATACGATGTGCATTTAATACCATTATTTTATTTCCAATATCTGGAAACGTATGTTCTACTTCAAAGTTTTGCACTCGAACATTATTAGGCACAATATCTTCGAGCAATTCGCGAAGTCGCGGAATATTCCATTGGTTATTACCTAATTTATATAATGACATTCCAATACTTTCATCTTCAGAAACATGAAAGGTTTTATAGAATGTTGTATTAGCAGATTTGATGCGCATGTTTTTATCCAAAACCAACATTGGCTCATGTATAGTAGCAAGAATGGTTTCTGAATAGGTATATAATTCTTCAATCTGTTGGTTGCGTGCCAGCAATTCGTGGTTGCTGGTGGTTAGTTCTTCGTTGGTAGATTCTATTTCTTCTTTTGATGTTTCTAATTCTTCGTTTAAACTTTGTAATTCTTCATTACTGGAAATGATTTCTTCGTTGGCACTCTGCAGTTCTTCGTTGGCAGCTTCTTTATCGTGAATAATAGAATCCATATCCGTACGAGCAGCCATTAATTCTTCTTCTAATTTTTTTATTTTTTTATCTTTTGCAATAGAATTGTTTTTGCCAGTTGTAGCAGTTTGTTGCTGTGCATCTATATGGTGGCTTGAAAACACAATCATTACTAATGGTTCTTCGCCATCTACTTTAAGCGGCACGGCTTCTATATTTACGATGCGTATTATGGATCCATTTTTTTCAGGATTCATTTCGATACCTAATTTGCTTACGGTTTGTTTGGTTTTAAATGCATGATGTATAGCGTTGCGCAGTTCAAACGTAATTTCGGTACGCGCCATTTTTAAAATATTAAAACTTGCTTTTCCAGATGTATTTTTTAAATAGATTTCGGTAGCACCTCTGAACTGTAGAATTTCTAAATCGTTGTTGATGATTACACTTGCAGGCACATATTGCGCCAGCAAAGCAGCATCAAATGCATTTCCAAGATTGCTGTTTGCATTAGTAGCAGTCTTTTTTGGAAGCATGGTTGAATAACTGTTTTTTGGTGTTGGCTCTGGCTGAAAAGTGCGTGGTGTGATGATTGGTATTTTATAGACACCTGTATTTTTTTTGCGCGTAAAAAATTTATGTTTTTTATTGGTAGATGTAAAAAGTTCTTCTGAAGTTCCAATGGTTTCGGATTTGCCCAACATGAGCACACCGCCATTATTTAATGCATAATGAAAGGTAGAAATTTTTTTTTTCTGAGCAGCCGTATCTAAATAAATAAGCAAGTTTCGGCAACTGATAAAATCCATTCGAGAAAAAGGCGGATCGCGCAAAATATTGTGTGGCGCAAACACGCATACATCGCGGAGCGATTTAGAGATACGGTATTTATCGTTTGATTTTGTAAAGAATTGCTGCAATCGTTTTGGTGAAACATTTTTAACCTGTTGTACTGTATATTCGCCAATGCGTGCTTCGTTGATGGCTGTTTCGCTAAGATCGGAAGCAAAAATCTGAAAAGGAATATGGTTTGTTTTGTTGCCTTGCAGCTCGCGCAAAATCATGGCAATGGAATATACTTCTTCGCCAGTGGCACAGCCAGCTACCCAAATGCGCAAGGTTTCGTTTGATAATTTAGTTTTGAGTAAGCGTGGAAAAATTGTTTTCTTAAGTAGTAGAAATGCATCGGTATCTCTGAAAAATTCGGTGACATTAATCAGTAAATCCTGATACAATAAATTTAATTCATCTTTATTGGTTGCCAACAATTCTACATAGAGTTTTAAGGTTTTGATTTTGTGAATTAACATTCTTCGCAGCATGCGTCTTTTAATCGTATTCATTTTATAATGACTAAAATCGACGTTCTTGCTTTTCTGCAACAACTGTAGAATGTTTTTTAAATCCGGGTTGTTGTTTTCAATTTTGTCTTCAGGCGCAATTTTTACTGTATTTCTTTTAATTAAAGCATGCTTGCTCATCCAATTTAATTCGGCTGCTATTTTTTTAGGTGATAATATAAAATCGACAACGCCTTCGGCAATGGCAGAATGTGGCATGCTGGTGAATTTTGCCGTATCATCTTGTGCAAATGTAAGTCCGCCAGCTTCTTTTATTTCTTTTAATCCTTGTGTGCCATCATTTGCACTGCCAGACAAAACGATGCCAATAACGTTTTCGTCGTGGGTTTCTGCTAATGAAGAAAATAATAAATCGATAGATTGGTTAGAGGTTCTTTTTTTTAGACGTGGAATTAGTTTTATATGACCATCAGTAACCACAATTTCTTTATCATGCGGAATTACATAGACATTGTTTGGTTTTATTTTTTCCATATCATCTACATCTTGCACTACCATTTGCGTTATCTTAGATAGGATAGGTGTTAGTAAACTCTTATGATCTGCGCTTAGATGCTGCACATAAATAAACGCCATGCCTGTGATAGGTGATAAGTTTTTGAACAACTCGGATACTGCTTCTAAACCACCTGCCGAAGCACCAATGGCAACGACTGTAAATGAGTTTGCGTGCGTGACTGCAGCCGGAACAGAAAGTGCTTTGCTAATTTCTTTTTTAACAAGCACCTTTTTTTTGTTTGATACTGCAATTGGTTTCATTTGGTTAGATAGTTATCTTCCAAGATACCACTAAGTATCGGTGTTGTTCAATATTTTACGATTTAAATAATAAAAAGATGCAACATATTGGTTTTAACTAAAAACTCAAGATTTGTGAGCATGAGTTATAGTATAATTACTTGATTATTATCAATCAAAAATTAATGTGTTTGATAGTAAATGATTGATTATTAGTGATATTTATAAAATTAGCTCATCTTGCCAAACCGAAATCGAATCTTGCCAAGGCGGAATCGCATCTTGCCAAAGCGAAATTGATGCTTGCCAAAGCGGAATTGATGCTTGCCAAAGCGGAATTGATGCTTGCCAAAGCGGAATTGAATCTAACCAAGGCGAAATCGAGTGTTACATTGGTGAAATTGACGACCGCAAAATGCATAGAGCTATAGTTTTACCATTTATTAACTATTCTACAGTTAATAGTCACTATATTCTAAACAAAATAAATTGCTAACTTTGGCGCACAAACAAAAAATATGAATCTACTCGCTTTTGTAATGCATTGGAATATACGTCCTGAAATTTTTATGATTACCGAAACATTTGGTATACGTTGGTATAGTTTATTGTATGGTGCAGCATTCTTTTTAGGTTATAATATTTTATTTTGGGAATTTAAAAAAGAAAACAAAAACACTGATGGAGCAGATCAATTACTAATGTACATGTTTTTTGCAGTGCTAATTGGTGCTCGCCTAGGTCATGTGTTTTTCTACGATTGGCCATATTATAGCCAACATTTACTAGAAATTTTTCAGATTTGGAAAGGTGGTTTGGCAAGTCATGGTGCTGCAATAGCAATTACCATTGCTTTGTTGTTATACAAAAGAAATCATCCAGAATATTCATTTCTTTGGATTATAGATAGAGTAGCGATACCAACTGCTATTGGTGGTTCGTTTATTCGTTTTGGTAATTTCTTTAACTCAGAAATTGTTGGTGATTATACAGACGGAAGTTGGGGCGTGGTTTTCGAAAGATTACACGAGACTGCACCGCGCGTTCCGGCTCAATTGTTTGAAGGATTTTTGTACGTTTTTATTTTTATTGTATTGATTACAATTTATATAGTGAAAAAATATAAACCTCGTGAAGGAAGCTTAATGGGTATCTTTTTGTTTATGATGTTTGCTGGAAGGTTTTTCTTAGAATTTTGGAAAGTAGACGAAAACCAAAAAACATATTTTGGCTACACGCTAAATCATGGACAATGGTTGAGTTTTCCGTTTATAGCGATTGCGTTGTTTATTTTGTTTTTATCTTACAAATACGGCAAGCCGAAAGATGAGGTTGAACAAGTATAAAAATTAGAAACTTTTTCTTGATTTTTTTTGTGAAAACTAAAATATAATTCCTTTTTTATGAACAAAAAAAGTGTTTATATATTAACTTTTATATTTATTTTTATTTTTGCTAAATGCAATAATAAAACAACAAATGAAATTCCAATTATAACTATTGACGATAATCATTATAATTTGAGAAAAGTAAGAGACGGTATAATTCCTACAGAAAATTATAAAATAAAAGCTTGTAATTCATTTAATATTGATGCTACTAAATATGATTTTTCTATTATAAAGAAAATGAATAATGGAAATCTACCTAGTATGATTCAAATTATTTCTAAGAAAGGTACTTTTGTTGTTGACTTAGATACAGAATATGAAATTACAGTTGATGAAAAAACTGCCAAGAATATTGGTGGAAATGAAATTTTCAAAGGATTTGAAAAAGGAGAAAAAGTTTTAATTGGTTTAGGTACATTATATACTGAAAAAAATAATGTTGAGTTTAAAACATTTTGGACAACTTTTATTGAGTTTGAATAAAAATACAATTCAAAAATAAAAATCCGGAACTCATAACAGTGTTCCGAACTTTCTTTTTACTAATTACCAATCACTAATCACCAATCTCTAATTACTTTGTCTTCGTACTATCTTCCTTAAAATCTAAGCTGATAGAATTGATACAATAACGTAAACCAGTTTTATCTTTTGGACCATCTTCAAAGATATGTCCTAAATGCGAGCCGCATTTTTTGCATAAGACTTCAATTCGTTGCATTCCGTAACTATTATCGGCGCGCATTTCAACCGCAGAATTTCCTGCATTATCATAAAATGCTGGCCAACCGCAACCGCTGTGATATTTTGTTTCTGATGTAAATAATAAATTACCACAAGCTTTACAATAGTAATTTCCATCTGCTTTCACATCGGTGTATTTGCCAGTAAAAGGTCGCTCTGTACCAGCTTCGCGCAGCACGTTGTATTCTTCGTCCGTTAATATTTTTTTCCATTCTGCTTCCGATTTTTCAATTTTTGTGGTGTCCATATTGTTTAGTTTATTTTTTTCAGATTTAGTTGATGAAAGTATTTCATTAGATGCAGTTGTTGAACTGTTTTTAGAGCTTTGACATTTAAAACTCAAGAGTGTGCTGCAAATCATTGCAAGTAACACTAAATTTAATTGTAATTTTTTCATTGTATACCTTTTTAAACAAATTTTATTAGTAAAAGTTTGACTTCCTAATTATATTCGTATCATGAACGTATTTACTTACAAAAATGGTTTTTTTTTAACAATACTTTTGATTTCAATTGAGTGTTTTGGTCAAAATAAAGATTTTCAAGTTTCAAAATTAACCAATTCATCAGAAGTTAGTTTACTAACCGTTGGCAGATCTGATGAAGAAATTTACCAAAATTTTGGACATACAGCTATTCGTATTAAAGATTCTATTTTAGGTTGGGATTTGGTATATAATTATGGAACATTCAGTTATGATGATGGTTTTGTCTGGAAATTTGTAAAAGGAAAATTGTTATACTACGAGTCGATTGATAACTTTCCAGATTTTGAGCAAATGTATCGTGATGAAAATCGTTCTATTAATGAACAAAAATTAAATCTTTCACAAGAACAAAAACAGCTATTGTTTGAACGTTTAACGGTAAATGCTCGTGAAGAAAATAAGTACTATAAGTATGATTTTTTGTTTGATAATTGTTCTACTCGACCGAGAAATATTTTATTATCCTTGTTCAAAACAAAGAATTTTAAACCAGATATAGATGACAATTCTAGTTACAGAGAACTGATTGATAGAAATGTTCCGAATGAATGGCTAGATTTTGGAATGGATTTGTTAATTGGTATTCCAACAGATGCGAAAGCAGAATATGGCAGAACTTTTTTACCGATTGAATTAATGCAGCTTTGTGACAGTGCGCTTGTTGATGGCAAAAAATTAGTAACCAGCAACGAATTAATTTTGGATACCATTCCAGAAAATCAACCAAAGAAATGGTTTTCGCCAACATTATTATTTTGGATTTTGTTTGTTATTTTACTAATTATTCAAGTGAGAACTGGTTGCTTTTCAACGAATAAAATTACACAAATTGTGTTCTTTACTATTTTAGGTTTGTTTGGTTGGCTTTTTATTTTTATGTGGTTTTTCACCGAACATTTAACCACAAAATGGAACTTGAATATACTTTGGGCAATGCCATTAAATATTCCAATTATTTACTTTATGCTGAAGAAAGAAATTCCAAAATGGGCACATGGTTATGTTAAGTTTTACAGAATTTTGCTTATTGTATTGGTAATTGGTTGGTACTTTAATCCGCAAACTTACCACAACGCAGTAATGCCATTAATTTTAATTAGCATTTTATTTACCTCTACTTTATTGCGAGTTCCCAATTCGGTTGACTTTAAGAAACGAATGTTTAAATAGGATAGGCGTAAGGATTCTAAATTTTAATTTACTGAATTAAAGAGTCTTACTATTTCTTGCAAATAGAATGCATTGTAAATCATAGATTTTTAGCAAAAAAAAATGTTCCGATTATTCGGAACATTTTTTATTCTTTGATGGCTGTAAAAGTTAAACTTCTTCTGTTGAAGTTTCCTCTTTTTTAGCTGCTGCTTTTTTAGCTGCTGCTTTTTTCGGCGCTGCTTTTTCTTCTTTTGCCACTTTTTCTTTCACAACATTAACTGGTTTTTCTAATTTATGAGGTCTTGAATTACCGAATGAACCTGTGAAAATTTTTCCTTTTCGAGTGCGTTTGTCACCTCTTCCCATTTTTTATAATTTTTATTTGATGAATTTTTTTAATTAATAGATTGCAAAGATACAAAATTATTTTAAAAGTTTAATTCTAAACATTAAATCTAAAATGCATCAAATCACCGTCTTTTACAATGTATTCTTTGCCTTCAATGCGTAATTTCCCATTTTCACGACAAGCAGCTTCCGATTTATATTGAATAAAATCGTCATAGCTCATTACTTCAGCTTTAATAAATCCTTTCTCAAAATCTGTATGAATTACGCTAGCTGCCTGTGGTGCTTTCCATCCTTGATGAATTGTCCACGCGCGTACTTCTTGCACACCAGCTGTGAAATACGTTTGTAGTTTCAATAAATCGTAAGCAGAACGAATTAAACGATTTAATCCTGGTTCTGTTAAGCCATACTCTGATTGAAACAATGCTTTGTCTTCTTCTTCCATTTCAGAAATTTGTGCTTCCACTGAATTGCTTAATACAATCACTTGCGCACCTTCTTCAGCAGCCATTTTTTTCAATGCTTCTGAATATTTATTGCCAGTTAATATCGATGCTTCATCGACATTCGCAACATATAAAACTGGTTTGTCTGTTAAGAAGCATAAATCAGCAAAAATCAATCTATCTTCCTTTGAAAAATTCAAAGAACGAATATTTTTACCATCGCTTAAGCATTGTTGGCACTGCATCAACACATCATATTCATGTTTTGCTTTTGGGTCGCCACTTACTTTTGCTTGTTTCTGTATGCGTTGTGTTTTACGTTCAACACTTTCTAAATCTTTTAATTGTAATTCAGTATCGATAATATCTCTGTCGCCAACCGGATTGATAGCACCTTCTTCGCGTAAGATATTTTCATCTTCAAAACAACGAACCACATGTATAATAGCATCTACTTCGCGAATGTTAGCCAAAAATTTATTTCCTAAACCTTCACCTTTAGAAGCGCCTTTTACCAAACCAGCAATATCCACAAATTCAATAGTTGTTGGAACAATTTTATTTGGTAGAACAATTTCAGATATTTTTTGAAGACGATCATCTGGTACGTCAACCAAACCAACATTTGGCTCTATTGTGCAGAATCGGTAGTTACTTGCTTGCGCTTTTGCGTTATTTGAAACGGCGTTAAATAAAGTTGATTTTCCTACGTTTGGTAATCCTACTATGCCACACTGTAAACCCATAATTTTAATTGTTGAATTGGAGAATTTAAGAATTGTTGAATGAATTTGTCATTTTCGAAGCGCAAAGATACAATTTTGTATCAAAATATGATAATGGTAGATTTTACAAGATAAATCAATAAGATTTTGCATTTGTATCATTTTTTACATCATTTATTGAATTTTTAACTTCACTTCTTAAAGCGCAAAATCATTTAATAGAACTTCTTATAGATTTACAAAAAAAAATCCTTTCTTATGAAAAAATTACAAACTATTTTAATCGCATTCCTATTTATTGTTAGTGCATCTGCACAGGATTTTATTTATGAAGGTCCAGCAAAATCAGAAGTGAGGTCATTTTGGATAAACGCAATGGGTATTCAAAAGATAGGAAAATTTGCAGAAGGTGTTGCAGTTTTGGAAGCAAAAATGGCTGTTGTTAAACAAAAAGATCCAGCTTACAAAACTGATAAAATGGAAGCTGAAATTGCAAAATGGAAAACTAAAGCAGGTGCGGCAAATAACAATAGTTCAAGCACAACAACAACTTCAAATAACAGTAACCTTTCGCCTTCACAAAAAACAACAAAAGCTGACAAACTGATGCGAAGCTTATTTGTAGAAACAGCATTAAAAGTAAATCAAAGTGATGTGCCTGTAATGGAATTTCGATTTAAAGAATACAATGACAAACTACAGGAATTGATAGATTTAAATACGATGCCAAATGCCAGTGATATCAAGTATATCAAAACTTATATTGCATCATCTACTTATGGCACTAATCAAGTAATCGGAAATATAGAAGCATATAAATCAACTGCTGGCGATCTTAACGGATTGACGCAAAGTTATTATTTAGCAAAATATCATCAGTTATATTGGGCTGCAGCACAAAAAATATTTCCTGAAGAAACAGATTATGCAGACGAATATCAAAAGATAACCGCATTAGTAACTGCGAATGGCAGTTTAGAAGATTTGAAAGCTGGACGTACAAAAAATAATGAAGAAGAAACTAAAAACAGAAAACTTCCACCTGCAGTGATGAAAGATGCTGCCGCAGAAAAAATGATGATGGATGCATTTAATAAGGTATACAAAACTGATTACAAAGGAATTGCCACTAAAGCAATTATTTTGCAAAGTGATTGGCATTCTGTAAGAAATGAAATAACTAGTATTATTACAGGCCGTCAACGTCAATTTGCAATAGTTTATAAAGGAAATGACAACAAATGTTATTTGGTAAAAAGTATCTATTTATATCAGGAATACAATGGAAGCACCTACACGAATACGATTGCAAGATATGCAGAAAGTCCTGGTGAAATGTTATGTGAAAATGTAAAATAGAATAATGTACAAGAAAATAGACAGCATAATTGTTTATCTAACTTTTATCATTTTAATTTTAAGTGCATACTTTACTATTACAAATACTTGGTTGGCGAAAGAAATTAATTTATGGCAAATGAGGTTACTTGGTGAACCTAAAATTTATCCAATCCTATCGATCTTTTGTTTGTTTATTTTACCTATGATGATATTGCTTCCGTTAAAATTCTTTATAAAAAACAAGATAGAAAAATAGTGTGTATTTAATTAGTTATAAAGATGAATGAACAGTCAACCAAAAAGAATAACCGTACATTAATAATCAGCATTACATTTGTAGTATTTGCAATTGGTTTGCTATTTTTAATTAATTATGTTCAAACAAAAAATTTGCTTAAAAATGGTGTACGTGCCAATGCAATGGTTACAGCAAGATATTATGAAGTTTCTGATAAAGGCGATACTTCGAGTTATTCGATGCGCATGAAAGTAGTGCAAGATACTGGCAATAAAAATGGTTTTTACTTTGGTGAAGTTTTAAATGCTTATGTAAACAAAGCATCGTTTGATAAGTATGAAGAAGGTGTATTTGTGAAAGTAGTGTTTAAAAAGGATGATTTAGAACACGCAAAATTACTAGAAGAAATAGAATAGATTTTAAACTTAATTTTTTTGAAATAAAAATGAATACAACTGAACATCCTTACAAAAAAAAGATAGAACGCATTGCGTATATAAGTTTTGGAATACTCGTCATTTTTATTGGTGTCGTCGTTTATTTTGTTCAGATAGAAAAAAAGAAATTCAGAGACGAAGGTATACATGCAGATGCTTTTGTAAATGGTATGCATGAAAGTGGTAGGAGAAAAAGCAGAAATTATACGATGGATATTTCTATGTTTACTGAAGGCGAAAGTAAAGTGGTAAAAACGGATACCACAGGCAAATCAGAAAGTGAGAAGAAGATTGATGCTATTTTTGATAATATAAAATTAGCTCAAAGACCAATAGGAAATTATTTAAGTTTAACGATTAGTATCACAGGTGATAGTTATCGTAAATATAAACCAGGCGATAGAGTAAAAGTAGTGTATCTAAAGGAAGATTCAACCAAAGTGCGGTTATTGAATGATGTTGAGTAAAAATGTCAATAATTGACAATATTTGCTATTAGAAATATTCTTCGTATTCCAATCAACAGCAGTATAAAAATGCTGTAGTAAATAAAAAATGGAAGAACATATGCAATTGCATTAAAGCATAAAAAAAGCGCCATAATTAAAAGCTGTGTGCCTAATCCATAAAAAGAAACCAAAGTCATAAACCAATTTGGAATTTTCGTTAAAGCAGCAGCTTTCTGGTCAGCATAAAAAATTGTTTTATCAAAAGTGATATACAGACAATTATAAGTGTGATATAAAATATTCACCACTTGCTGGTTTTCATTAGGAAAAGCAATTGGTGATGCTGTTTCCGTTATTTTACTAGTCGCATCGCCACCAACTATATTATTTCTTAAGATTACATAATAGTAATTGTATAAAGTTCCTTGCAATTGGATAGCAATAAAAGCCAATAAAATCAACCAAATTGAAGCATGTGCAACATTTCCAATTGCTAATAGAAAAAGAAAATTTAGCACGATATCAAAAATAGAATCTAAATATCGTCCTGTATAAGAAGGTATTTTTTTTACACGTGCTAATTCACCATCTATTGCATCTATAATAGATTTTAGTATCAGGAAAATAGCTGCTGTAAAATAAAATTGATGCAATATACAATACACAGCAATCAATCCGCAAATGCCGAAAACAAACGTAACATGCACTGGTGTGACGAATGTATTTTGTAAAAACTTCGCACAAATTTTTGCAATTGGTCTTCCGTAATCAGATACATCAATAAATTTATTTTCTTTGGAAAGTTTAGACATTACAAGTTGTGTGCTTTTGAATGTAATTAACAGTTAGTTTAATGAATTGTTGCAGATTGATTGCTTGTATATACTAAAATTTAAGTATAAGTTGTAGTACTTTAAAAAGCTACAATAATGTTCCACTTAATAAGAATGAAGCTACGGCAAAATAAATGACTAAACCAGTTACATCTACTAAAGTAGCCACAAATGGAGCTGATGAAGTTGCTGGATCAAAACCTAATTTTTTTAATAAAATCGGTAGCATCGAACCACACAATGTGCCCCAAAGTACAATGAATAATAAAGTTAAGCCAACTGTTAAGCCAACTAAAACAAAGTGTTCGCCATAAATCGGACTGATTGAATTCCATATTATAATGCGCAGAAAACCGATGATTCCTAAAATTCCACCAAGCACTAAACCGCTTAATATTTCGCGTTTCATCACGCGCCACCAATCTTCAAAAGTAATTTCGCCAAGTGCCATTGCACGAATAATTAAGGTAGATGCTTGAGAACCGGAATTTCCACCACTTGAAATAATTAATGGAATAAACAAAACCAACACAACTGCTTTTGCAATTTCATCTTCAAAAAATGCCATTGCAGTTGCGGTTAACATTTCGCCAATAAATAAAATAACCAACCATGGCGCACGTTTTTTTATTAGTTCAAAAAATGGCGTGTTCATATATGGTTCATCGAGTGCTTCGGTACCACCAATTTTCTGAATATCTTCTGTTGCTTCTTCACTTTCAACACGCAAAATATCATCGATGGTAACGATACCTAATAAAATGCCTTCATTGTCGATAACTGGCAATACTGCACGATTATTTTTTTTGAAAATAGTGGTTGCAGTTTCCTGATCGTCGATTACATTTAACGCTATATGTTTTCTATCCATCAAATCGCTGATTTTTGTTTCTGGCGATGTGATGAGTAATTCTTTTAAATTGATGTCGTCAATTAATTTTTCCGCATCATCGATGATATAAATGAAGTTAATGTTTTCAATAGTTCTACCTAATTTTCTTATTTTATTCAATGCATCTTGAACCGTTAAATGATCTTTCACTTCAATGTAATCTGGATTCATTAACCGACCAACGCTGTCTTCAGGATAACCTAATAAAGCAAGTGTCTCAATTCTATCATCGTGTGGTAAAAACAACACTAATTTTTTTACCGATTCACTAGTTAACTCACTGAGTAAAGCAGTTCTGTCATCGAAATGCATGTTTTGAATCAATTCTGCAACTTTATTCGATGGTAATGTATGGATGAGTTTTTTCTGAAGTTTTAAATCTAAGAATTTTAATGTTTTTACAGCTCGATGTGGCTCTAAATTTTGTATTACTTTTTGACCATATTCTGGATAATCATTTAGAAATTCAGCTAATTCAGAAGTTCTGAAATCAGTGAAATATGGTTGCTCATGTTTCAGCACATCTAAAATCAATTCTTCTTTGGTGATTTCCATTATTGCAAAAGTAGGTTTTTATTGTAATTAAAAAAAGTTCGACTTGTATAATACGAGTCGAACTTTTTTAATTATTGTTAAATGAATTTTTAAGAAAAAATCAATCCCATTTTTCTACATCATCATTATTATTTGTTTGTGATGTAATAGTAGAAATGTGTTCTTTCACTTCTGCTGTTGGTGTTTCAACTTCCGAAGTAGTTGTTTCTTCTTTTTTGTGTTGATATTCGCCTTCTTCATAATCATCGTGATTCAATGCATCGAAATCAAAGTCTGGTAATAAATCATGTTTGATATGATCTACCGTTTCTTGCAAAGCATTTACAAATTTTACAAAATCTTCTTTGTAAATAAAAATTTTGTGGCGCTCATAAGTGTCATCTTCAAAACGTTTTTTACTTTCAGTAATTGTTAAGTAGTAATCATTAGCGCGTGTTGTTCTTACATCAAAGAAATACGTTCTTCTTTTTCCAGCGCGTACTTTTTTTGAGTACACACCATTTTTGTCAAATTTTTTTTCGTTCTCCACTTTTATTTCAATTTTAATTTCACAATTATAATTCAAAAATGTTTCTCATTTTATTTTTTTAATTAACAGCATTTTTTATTCGTGTTAATAACTTGACAGATTAATAATTTACGATTAATGATTTACAATTAAAAAATTAATAATTAACGATTCAGAATTGATATTTTTTGCATCGTTAATCGTACATCGTAAATTGTACATCGTACACCATCACTCGTTCTGCAATTGATATAAATCATAATAAACAGCTTTCTTTTGCATTAATTCAATATGATTTCCTTGCTCTACAATTATACCATTATCTAACACTAAAATCTGATTAAAGTTCATTACGCTGAATATTCGATGCGTAATAAAAATCACCGTTTTGTTTTTTAAAGTAGTATTTAAGTTATCTAAAATAATTTTTTCAGTATTGGCATCAACTGCTGAAAGGCAATCATCTAAAACAACTAATTCAGGATTTTTTGCTAACGAACGTGCAATGGAAATGCGTTGTTTTTGCCCACCAGAAAGCATTACACCGCGTTCACCAACAACGGTTTCGTATTGTTTTTGTAAACCAATAATATCATCATGAACGTTAGCGATAGTTGCGAATTTCTGCATTTTATTTTCACTTTCAATTTCCAAATCAGTTCCAAATAAGATATTGTTTTTCACAGTATCGGAAAATAAAAAAACATCTTGCGGTGTGTACCCAATTTTATCGCGATAGCTATTTAAATTTATTTGCTTAATATTTTTTCCGTTGATTAAAATTTCACCATGTTCTGTATCGTATGTACGCAACAGCAATTCAGCAAACGTTGATTTTCCTGAACCAGTTTTTCCAACAATAGCAATTTTGTCGCCTTTTTTTATCGTGCAATTAACATTTTTTAATGCTTCAATTTTTGTATCAACATAAGTAAACGAAACATTCTTGAATTCTATAGTTTCAATAGTTTCTAATGGTTGAGTTGAATGATTATGAATAATTTCATCATCAGTTAAAAAACTGTTCAATCTTTTTTGTGATGCTTCGGCGCGTTGTATCAACGAAACACACCAACCAAGCGATGCAACTGGCCAAGTCAGCATATTGATATAAAACACAAATTCGGCAATATTTCCAGTGGTGAAATTTCCAATTTGTATTTCTTTTCCACCAATATAAACAACCATTAACGTACTTAAACCAATTAGCAACAACATCAAAGGTGCAAAGAACGATTCTATTTTTGCTAATGAAATATTTTGTTCTTTGTATGCATTACTTGCATCATAAAATTCATGTTGAATTTGTTTATCAATTGCAAACGACTGAATGACGCGAACGCCTGAAAACACTTCTTGCGCGCGCGATGTTAAACCAGAAAGTGCTACCGAAATTTGTTCACTTTTTACGTTAATTAAATCACTTACTTTATAAATTAAAAACGCCAAAATCGGCAATGGCAACAACACATAAATAGATAAATAAGCGTTGATATTTAGCATCGAATAAATCACTAAACTAAACAACACAATTAAATTCATAATGTACATAATGGCTGGTCCAATATACATGCGCACGCGCGAAACATCTTCGCTAATTCTACTCATTAAATCACCAGTATTATTTTTTTTATAGAATGATGTATTGAGTTGCTGATATTTTTGATAGAGCTCATTTTTCTGATCGTATTCAACTTTTCGAGACATTACAATAATGGTTTGTCGCATAAAAAACATTAACAAACCTTTGATTAAAGATGTAACTAAAATGATTGCTGAAAAATAAAGTATAAAATTTATAAAATGCGTTTTATAAATATGTTGTGCCGAAAAACCATTGAGCAACTTGTATGTTTTGATATTTTCTGTAACAATGTCAATAGCATATCGAATATATGTTGGTGTATATAAACCAAAGAAATTAGATGAGAGCACAAATAAAAATCCTAGAAACAACAACCATTTATATTTAAGAAGATATTTGTTTACAGCGCGCAGTTCTTTCATCGTGTACGAAATTAGAAATTTACTTTAACATCTGAAATCATTTCAGATGTATTTTTTATTATTTAAAACTATTTGTGAGTGCACATATTTCATTCTCTTTTGGTTTAAATATTACACGGATATTTCATTTTTTATTAACACCATCTTGAAATCTTCAAATCAACAAACCTTAAATTAAACACTATCTTTGCGCAAGTTAAAAGTTCATTTATACTATGATTACAAGAAGAAGTGTTCGTATAAAAGCAATGCAATATATTTATGCTTGCGAAACTGCCAATTCAGCTGACATTAAACACTTCGAGCAAAATTTGCAAAAAAGTATTTTTTCAGTTAAGGACCAATATCTATATTTACTTTTATTTATTAGAGAGATTGCCAACTTTGCAGAGAAAGATGCGCAAATAAAATCATCTAAACATTTAAAATCAAAAGACGATAAATTAGTGAATACTAAGTTATTAAGTAATTTCCTTATTCAATTCTTAAATAATGATGCACCTTTTCTAAAAGAAATTAAAGCACTAAATGTATTAGCATTGATTGATGATGAAGATGTGAGAAGATTATATAAAAAAATGCAGGATGCGCCACAATATCAGCACTATTTAAATAATGGTAAAGAGTTTGATGTAGATGAAGATAGAAAAATAGTGTTGTATATGTTAAATGAATTGTTGTTTAATGATGATACTTTTATCGACCATTCTGATGAGATTTTTATAAATTGGAATGATGATGCAGAATTCGTTGTAGAAGCTGTGACAGATATAATTCAAAAAAGCAAACACGAATTAAAACTGCATTTAAATAGACAACATCTTAAAGAAAAAATGGCTGAATTATCGCAATTTGGGATTGATTTATTTAGAGAAACAGTTGAACATAAAAAAGAAAATTATAAACTCATTGAGCCACGTTTAAAAAATTGGGATTCCGATCGTTTAGCAACAGT
This sequence comes from uncultured Saprospirales bacterium, assembly GCA_938008535.1. Classification (GTDB taxonomy): domain Bacteria; phylum Bacteroidota; class Bacteroidia; order Chitinophagales; family JADIYW01; genus JADJSS01. The sequence continues at coordinate 23,132 of CALLKF010000071.1, forward strand.
TGATATTATTTTGATGCGCATGGCACTCAGTGAATTCCTATATTTTCCAAGCATTCCAATAAAAGTAACTATCAACGAATATTTAGACATTGCTAAAGAATATTCTACACCAAAAAGTAAAGATTTTATCAATGGTGTGCTCGACGCATTGATGAAAGATTTAAAAGATAAGAACCTACTCAACAAAACTGGTAGAGGTTTGTTGTAATATACCTTGAATTTGGTATTCAGAATATTATTTTGGTACGTAAATTGCAACATCATTTCAAAAAATAAAAGTACACAAATGAAAACCGTATTTTATCTTCTAATTTCATTCCTTTTTACAGCTCAGTCATTCGCACAGTCTAGTATTGCAAAAGGTTCAAAAGTAACAATATTAGAAATTGCTAAAGGCGATACCTACTATGACGAAAGAGCAGATTTTTTAGGAAAATCTGCAACTACGCTAGGTGAATTAAACAAAAACAGCAATGGTTTCTATTCAGGAACACTTGAAACAGAAACTGGCAGAACTTGCTTTTTTAAGAATGTAAAAGTTGAGGTCAATTCAACTGCTAAAACTACTAATACTAGCTCATCTTACACTAGTAAAGATGTTTTTTCTGGAACTTTAAGCAAAGGCACTAAAATAAAAATTCTTGAAGTTTCAGTAGATGATTCATACTATAGTGATAAAAGCGAAATTGAAGGAAAAACAGGAAAAACAGATGCAGAATTATCTGACGACGAAGATGGTTACTATTCAGGTAGCGTTATCTTAGATAATGGTAAAAGCTATTATTTCTACAAAGTAAAATTAGGAAAAACTGGAAGTTCATCTATTACATCTACAACAACTACTTCATCTTCTATTAAATTTGTTTCAGGTACTATTAAAAAAGGAACCGCATTATATCTTGCTGAAATTAGTGCAGATGATTCTTATTATTCAGATCGCTTCGATAAAGTAGGAAAACGTGGAATCGTAAATAAATCTGATTGGACTATGAAAGAAGATGGCTACTATGCTGGTGACTTCTTGTATGATGATGGCTCAACTGCTTATTTTTACAAAGCTAAATTTTCTAAAGAACCAGTTAAAAAATTAGTTAAAACAGCAGAAGATTCTAAAACTTCAACCAAAAAAGCTGATGATGATGATGCATATATTTATGATGCAATGTATGGTGATAGTAATAAAGACGAATGGACAAGTGCTAAGAATGACGAAGACATCAAAGAAGGCGATAAAGTAGAAGTAACTGCGGTAAGTCCAGATGATAGTTACTACAGCGACAAAGATGATTATGTTGGAAAGAAAGGCATTGCAGGAAATGATTTAACTTATGATGCTAATGAAAATGGTTATGGTGGAACCGTTAAATTAGATGGCGGCGATTCACCTTATTTTTTCTTAGTGAAATTGAAAAAATTGGGCTCAAAAACTAATAGCACATCATCTTCAAAAGCTAGTACGACTACTTCGAAAAACATAAATTATGGCGAAAGTATAGCAAAAGGTACCAAAGTAAAAGTTGTAGATGTTGATGCTGATGACAGCTTTTACTCAAACAAATCTACTTACATAGGTAAATCTGGTAAAGTAGCTGAAGGTTTAACGCACCAAGGAAATGGTTTGTATTCAGGAAAAATTATTTTTACTGATGGAACAGACGCTTATTTCTTTAAAGTTTCATTGAAAAAATTATAGAAATTACTAATCAACAAAATATAAAATCGGATAAGTTTCTTTACTTGTCCGATTTTTTTTATTTTTAGTAATGCAAAAACTTAAAAAACTTCTAATTGCAGTTGCAGTCTTCGCAATTGTTTATTTCTTTTTACCTGTTCATGTACAAATGGGTTTGAAACACAACTTCGCCAATGTAGATGATTATCAATTGTTTCCTAATAACAAAGTTCAAAAATCAGAACATCCAAAACCATGGTTAGTGGCAGATAAATACAACAAAAAGCAACCTTCAAAAGAGTTAATTGATTTTTTTAACGACAGACAAACCTGTGCTTTTTTAGTGATTCAAGATGGAAAAATTGTCTACGAAAATTATTGGGAAAACTATAATAAGGAAACCATTTCAGGTTCATTTTCAATGGCAAAAACAATCAATGCTTTGTTAATTGGCAAATTGGTTGAGCAAGGAAAAATAAGTGTAAATGATGATGTTAAAAAATATGTGCCAGAATTAGAACAAATACCATCAGGAAAATTGACCATAAAAAATGTGTTAAACATGAGTGCCGATTTAGATTGGAGCGAATCGTACATGAATATTTTTTCACTAACTTCTGAATCCTATTACGGAAATGATTTGGATAAATTAATGCAAAAAATAGAAATCAGACCAAGTAACAATCAAGGTAAAATTTGGGAATACCAGAGTATTTGCACCGAAATTTTAGGTTATATCATCAAAAATGTAACAAAAAAATCTATTGCAGAAAATGCACACGAATATTTGTGGAATCCGTTAGGAGCCGAGTCTGATGCACTTTGGAGCACGGATAAAAATGGCGTTGAAAAATCTTTTTGTTGTTTAAATGCAACTGCACGCGATTTTGCTCGACTTGGGCAAATGGTGTTGCAAAACGGAAAATGGGATTCTATACAATTAATTGATTCAAATTATATAAAAGAGATGACAACATCTGTATCAGATATGAAAGACTCAGAATTTAAAAATCCTGTAAATTGGTATGGTTATCAAACGTGGATGCTGAATTATAAAGGACATCAAATTCCATATTTCAGAGGAATTTTAGGACAATTTATTTATGTCATTCCTGATAAAAATGCTGTAATTGTGCGTTTAGGTAAAAAAATAAAACGCGATCCAGCAAATACGCTTCGACAAAACGATGATATTTTAAACTATATTGAAGCTGGTTTGCAAGTGCTTAATTGACATGAATACCTTGAAAGTTTTATAACTTTCAAGGTATTCATGTTAACAAAAAAAATCTCAACTTTCGTTGAGATTTTTTTATGCTATTTCGTTGATTAAATTATCTAGATTTAATAGATTCTTTGATTCTAGCTGCTTTTCCTTTTAATTCTCTGATATAGAAAATTTTTGCACGACGCACTTTACCAATTTTATTCACTTCAATTTTTTCAATATTTGGTGATGATAAAGGGAAAATACGTTCTACACCAACACCA
>CALLKF010000072.1 GCA_938008535.1 uncultured Saprospirales bacterium
ATATCTATCAATAATAGTCTCGTAGATTTATCATCAATATAAGTTTTTAACTCGCTTCGGATAGCAATAACAACATTCGTACTTCTTCTTCCTCTTCTTTTTTCTTTTTCTCTTCAAATTCCAGTTCTTTTTGTTTTAATAGTTCTTTCTCTTTTTGTATTTCAAGATTAGCAATTTTTTGTTTTTCATTTAATTTCTCTTCTGCTTGATGGAATAGCAATTCATCTACATTTATTTGTGTACCACAATTCGGACATTTTATTTTATTCTCAACCATTATTTTTTTTCTATTTTCTCAAAAATACAATAATTCCAATTATCCATATAATGGAAATACAACTGATTTTTGCTAAAAAGCTAACATCTTTAATTTTATGTCTTATTAAAAACATTGCCAGCCATCCGCCAGGAAATCCACCAAACACACATAATATCAATAAATAATTTTCGCGAATTCGCCAACGATGATTTATTGCTTTCCATTTATCTATTGCAAATGCTATGAATGTCAATACGTTAATTAAAATTAGATAGCTTAAAATGGTGTATTTCATTGGAAAAGAATGTTTATAGAATGTTTTAATTTAATTATAAACCAACACAATTTATCTTAAATTTGCAACTCAATTTTTTATTTTAAATAAAATCTAAAATGGCAGAAAAAATAGATCACGGAATTAGTAAACTTTCAGCTGCTGGTGTACTTATTAGTTTAGGTATTATTTTCGGCGATATTGGTACTTCACCTATTTATGTGTTAAAAGCTATTTTAGGTATGGCACATGAGCAAGTATCTGAGGCATTGGTACTAGGTGGTGTGAGTTGTGTGTTTTGGACATTGACTTTTATTGTTACTATAAAATATGTAATTCTTGCTTTAAATGCAGACAATAACGGTGAAGGTGGAATTTTTGCGTTGTATGCATTGGTAAGAAGATATAAAGCAAAATGGACAATTATACCAGCATTAATTGGTTGTGCATCCTTGATGGCAGATGGATTTATTACACCACCAATTTCTATTTCATCAGCAGTAGAAGGTTTGACTATTATATATCCTGGATTAGAAACAGTTCCAATAGTAATTGCCATATTATTAGGTATATTTTTATTTCAGCAATTTGGAACCAATAAAATTGGTAACTTATTTGGTCCAATTATGACTATTTGGTTTATTATGATTGCCATATTAGGTGCTCATCAGGCATTTCAATATCCAATGGTTTTTAAGGCACTAAATCCTATGTATGCTTTTAATTTGGTATTGAATTATCCAGGTGGAATTTGGTTTTTAGGAGCCGTGTTTTTATGTTCTACAGGTGGTGAAGCATTGTATTCAGACTTAGGACACTGCGGTAAACAAAACATACGCGTAAGTTGGTCTGTCGTTAAAATTTGTTTGTTGTTGAGCTATTTCGGTCAAGCAGCTTTTATTTTAAATAATCCAACAATAGATTATGAAAAAATTGCTCCATTTTATGCAATTATGCCAGCTTGGTTTTTAAAAATAGGAATTGTAATTGCTACGTTAGCAACTATTATTGCATCTCAAGCTTTAATTTCTGGTTGTTTTACGTTGGTTAATGAGGCTATGAAATTAAAACTATGGCCAAATCAACGTATTATTTATCCATCTGTTTTGCAAGGACAAATATATATTCCATTTGTGAATTGGTTATTGTTTACTGGTTGTTTAGCAGTAGTTTTAATTTTTAGAGAATCTGGCAAAATGGAAGCTGCCTATGGTTTAGCAATTTCATTAAATATGTTAATGACAACAAGTTTATTGGCATATTATTTATACATAAAAAGAAAACCAGGTTATTTTGTTTTCGGATTTTTATTGTTCTTTACATGGTTAGAAATAACTTATTTAACAGCAAATTTAAGCAAGTTTGCACACGGTGGTTGGTTTGCATTGATGATTGCGATTGGCATATTTATGGTGATGTATTTGTTTTATTTAGGTAAAAAATTACGTAATAAACATATTGAGTTTGTAGAAATTAAAGATTATTTAGATGATTTAGTGGATTTGCAAAATGATACATCCATTCCAAAAGAAGCTACGAATTTAGTGTTTATGTGTAATGCAAATGATAAAAAACACATCGACTCAAATATCATCTATTCTATATTCAGAAAGAAACCAAAACGTGCAGATACTTATTGGTTCGTACATGTAGATATTACCAATGAACCTTATGGCGCATCGTATTCTGTAGAAACTATAATTCCACAAAAATGTATTTTTATTCGTTTGAAGTTTGGATTTAAAGTGGAACATAAAGTACATGTCATGTTCTCTAAAATTGTAGAAGATATGGAAAAAGCTGGTGAAATTGATTTACTCAGTCATTATGCTTCTTTACGTAAACATGGATATCCAGCAGATTTTAAATATGTAGTGATAAATGCATTAGTTTCTATCGATAATAAATTAAATCCTTGGGAACAGTTATTAATCAAATCATATAATTTAGTGAAAGGATTAAGTATTCCAACAGAAGTAGATTTTGGTTTAGAAAAAACAAACTGCAGAGTGGAAAGTGTTCCAATTAGAATTGCACAAAAATCGCATATTGAAATACAACGTGAAGATTAGTTTTTAGTGCTATACTATCACAAAAAACATTGGTCTTCACCACGATAGGTTTTTATTTTATCTACTATCTTTCCATCAGAAATTAAATACATTTCTTTGAATCGTTCATTAATTTCACCAGCTTTTGCATGTCTAAAAAGTATGGTATCACCGATATTTAATGGTTCATTTCCTTTGTATTCAAAAGGTGTTTGTACTTCACCAGTACCTTCATTTTCGGTTAATTTTATTCCAATAGGTAAATATGGTGTTGGTTGTTTATCAAATCCAATGGTGCCGCTTGCAATATAACCACCACCTAAACAGGTGTAAAAATCTAGTTTTGGTTTGCGCACAATTTGAAGCGCAAAGCCAACTGCAGGTTGATGTTTGAATTGATTATAATAGTCGAATAGAGCAGGTGAGTAGAAGCCAGAACCTACCGTAATTTCTGTTACCCAATTTTCCAGTTTTGAACTTTCAATACTACCAGTTCCACCAGCATTTACTATGGTTATTGGATGTTTTTTTTGTTTTATGTACTCAACTAATTCTTGTCTTCTTTGTGTGTAATCAACAATTGATTTTTTCTTTAAGAATGGAATTACAAAATTCTTTATTCCGTTTGCAGGATTTTTTTCACCTAAACCAGCAATTTGTGCTTCGTAACCCATGAGTGCAGAAAGTGAAATATTATCATATTTATCAAAACAATCAATTAATTCTTTTCCTTTTTGTACAGTAGTAATTGGTGAACGTAATACACCAAAATGAATTCCAGGAAAATCAGTCGACATATCGATATCAATACATAATGGTTGCACTATATTTTCTTCTTTTGCAATTGAATT
>CALLKF010000073.1 GCA_938008535.1 uncultured Saprospirales bacterium
GTATTGCTTTATTAACACAACCATTTGCTCCAGTAATTGTGTAGTAAACAGTAAATGAACCCGTGCCTGTTACTGTTAATTCACCATTTTGATTAATGACTATGCCATTTCCCAATGAATCAAAAGCATTGTAGTTAGAGAACATATTAGCTCTCATCCATTGATCTGGAAAAGTAATATCTTGTGCTTTAACGGAATAGCTGTTTATAATACTAATAAATACTAATAGTGTAGAGATTATTTTTTTCATTTTTCTTCATTTAAAATGTTTATAATAACTGTAAATTCAAACGGCTGTTGAAATTACTATAAGATTAAAAAGTAACTTATTATCAAATATAATAATAAAAAATGGAATTATCAATACTGTTTTGTTAACAATGTATGTTTATAAGTATAATTTTAAAGATTTAACATAGTAATTAAATCCAACATCTGTAATGAACAGATTTTCAATGTCAAAAAATATACTATTTCACAATCATCAACTTCTGCATCCAATTTTCTTTTTCAGAATTGATGTTGATTAAGTAAATTCCATTGGATAAGTTCTTTTCATCAATTGTTACAGTGCTTTTTTCTGTGTGATTTATATTTTTCTCCAATACTACGCTTCCTTTCAAATCCATCATTTTTATTGTAATTGGAAAGTTACCTTTTGACTCAAAATTTATTGTAAAATTTCCAGTGCTTGGATTTGGATAAACGCTTAAACTTCCTTCTTTATTGGTTACATTTTTTGTACCTAAAATGATATTGTCGATTCGAGTGGCAGCAGTGTTTGTTTTAATTGGTAAGTTATAATCGAAATAAATATCGGCTGTGTTTTTCAAACTATCACCTATTACTAAAGTTGATTTTGTTTTAATTTTGAAAGCAACATAACCGTATTTATTCGGATCCGTAAATGGCAAATTAATGTTATCAAATACAAACTGTACTTTGTTTCCATTTGAAATTAGAGTTTTGCAAGAATGCGATGTAGATGTTAGTTCTAAAGTAGAAATATCAAATTTTGATAAATCAATAAAATCAGTCATTACAACATTTTCAGCATTGGCAGTTCCAGTGTTTTCAAAGCGAATTAAGTAATTTACAAAATCGCCAATAACATCAGGTGTTGCAATGTTGCCTTCTAAACAAGTTTTATCGTTTGGATCTATAGATCCAAGTACGGTTTGTTTTATATTTAGGAAATTATCTTTAATATATTCATCTCTAACACCATTATCTAAAGTAGCAGCCACTTGTACATTTAGAACATCACCAGCATTTACAGGTGGATTATCAGTTGGTGAGTTGGTACGCATCGTAACAATAATTTCTCGTGTTGCAAAGATTTGTAAATTACTAAAAGCAAAAGTAAGTTCACCACTGGCAATTGTTGTTGGTGTGGTTGATGCTGAAATAAAATCCTGTTTATTTTCGTCGTAGATAAATTTTATAGTACCGCTTTCTAGTTGATTGCCTTTGTTTTTTAATACGATTTTATAGGTTGCATCAGAAAAACCAGGACGTGCTGCACGAATTGGAATAACGCTAATGAAAACATCGTGATGCGTTCCGTATGGTGTAACACAAAATTGTTGTGGAATAGTATCTTCTGGTAAAGTTATGGTTGTTGATGTTGGTGTGCAAATAAAATAAGAATTTGGTAGTTGTGGTATTAAAGTATAAGAGCCAATATCGAATGGAATAGCAAAATTGCCTTGAACATCAGAATATGCAAAACCACTATCTCTTGCATTTTTAATTTTAATTTTTAGATTTGGATAATTAGCATCTTGAGATGTACAACCATCATTATCCAAATCTGATTTAATAGTAGCATTTAAATCATAGTAGCTACCGCTTAGAGTTGAACTACAAAATGAATTAATAGTAACATTGTATAAATTAGCAGAAATTAAATTTTGTTTTAGTGTATTAATATCACTATCATCAGCACAAATAAATCGTAAGTTAGGATTGTTATGTAAAATGTAATAAATACCATCAGCATGATTAATATAAAAACTATCGCATATTCCATTTTTCAAATTTATATACGTCAATTTATTGTTATTATTTACATGTAAATATTTTAAATTTGTTAAGTTGTATACACTTAAAAAAGTTAATTGATTATAAGGGCAATATAATCCTTCCAAATTTGTCAGACTAAGTACGTTTAAGGATGGTAATTGATTATTTCCACAAGCTAAAGTATTCAATTTAGTTAAGCTATCAACATTTAATGATGTCAATTGATTATGACTGCATTCTAACCATTCTAAATTAGTCAAGCCGTTAACAATTAAGGATGATAATATATTGGTATGGCAATCTAAAGTTCTCAAAATCGAGCAATCACTAACGTCTAAGGTTTGTAATCGATTATTATAACAATAAATTAATTCCAAATTTGTGCAACCAATAAAGTCTAAGGTTTGTAATTGATTATTTTCACAATATATAGTTTTCAATTCCGTAAAACCTCTTACACTTAAGTTTTGTAATTGATTTTCTTCGCAATCTAAAGCAATCAAACTCGTACAACCACTCAAGCTTAAGGTTGACAAACTATTAATTTCGCAATGTAAAGTAAACAAATTTGTACAACCACTCAAGTTTAAGGAAGTCAATAGATTATTATTAGTGCACCAAAATACTTTCAAATTGGTTAAACCACTACCATTTAAAGTAGTTAAATTATTATAACTGCAATCTAAATCTTCCAACATTCTAAAATTACTTAAGTTTAAGCTAGTTAATTTATTATTACGGCAATTTAATTCTAGTAAATTCGCCAAAGCTATTTCGTTTATTGTTGTCAATAGATTAGAACTGCAATTTAGATATTTAAGATTCGTAAAATACTCAATACCATTCATGCTAGCAATACTATTATTGCTAAGAACTAATTTATATACCAATAACGCTTCACTTTGCTGAATCTGCCCATCATTATTTACATCAATTTTAATCTTGTTTCCACTGGAATCTTTTGCTATTTCATTTGAGGAAGATGACTGCAATAATTTCGCTTTAAAATTCGCATCAGTAATATTAATTACCTGTGCTTGTGTATTTGCTGCAAAAGCAAAGAATGCTAACAATAAAATAGTTTGTATAAATTTATGCATGTTGTATAATTCTTATCAAATATAAGAAACAATATAGAATTATAAAATAGCTAAATCAAAAACTTAATTCCTAAACGCAACTACATCATTGTATTCTTTGTCAAAAAGTTGATGGTTGCTGGAAATTAGTTCTGTTGTATAATTCAATTGCTGATTGTAATAATCATCCAATAGCTGCATGGTGTTGCTGATGCTTGGTCTTTCAAAATATAAACGGCCAGATCGGCGAATAATAAAATCGGAAAGGTTGTTCGTCATTTCGTTTTCTAAACAATATTCGGCTTCGGCAAGTAACAAATCATCTTTAAAATTAGTTTGAGCTGCTGCTAAAATATATTGTGTGTTGCTGCCATATTTCAGCACTAAATTCAACACATCATCTAAATAAAATTGTTTGAAATCATCTTGTAAATCGCGTGCAAAATCAGCAGGCGATTTATCTAAATTGCCACCAGATAATTTGATGTGTTCTGTTGAACATTTATTAAACTCGCGCTGGTCTTCTATTTTTAATTGCTTGCACACCACATTTACGCTGCGTTCAGCCATCTTTCTAAAACCAGTCAATTTTCCACCTGCAATAGAAATTAATCCTGAATCAGAAATGAAAATTTCATCTTTGCGAGATAAATCTGAAGGCGATTTTCCATCTTCATGTATCAAAGGTCGCAAACCAGACCATGTTGATTCTACATCATCCATGTTTAAGTTAGCAGACGGAAACATATTATTGGCAGCATCTAAGGTGTATTGCACATCTTGCTTAGTTGCGTGCGGAAAATTTGTATCGTCTTTGTAATTAGTATCTGTGGTGCCGATATATACTTTTTTACCTCTTGGAATGGCAAAAATCATGCGACCATCTTTCACATCAAAATACACAGCTTGTTTTAATGGCAAGCGTTCTTTTTTAATAACGATATGAATGCCTTTCGTTAAATGCAATCTTTTCTTCTTTAACGAATTATCTGTTTTGCGCAAATCATCAACCCAAGGTCCACAAGCATTGATGATTTTTTTAGCAGCAATTTTTATAGTTTCACCTGTAAAAATATCTTTGGCAACCGCACCATTTATTTTGCTGTTAGCATCTAACAAGAAAGAAGAAAACTCAACATAATTAATACACAAGGCACCGCGCTCAACGGCTGATTTTAGTACTTCAATGGTTAAACGTGCATCATCACTTCGGTATTCAACGTACATGCCACCGCCTTTTAGTATTTCGGTGTTTAGCAACGGTTCTTTTTCTAAAGTTGCTTCTTTCGATAACATGTTTCTGCGTTCTTCTTTTTCAACACCAGCTAATCTATCGTAAACATATAAACCAAGAGAAGTAGAATATTTTCCAAGTGAGCCACCGTCTACAATTGGCAACAACATGCGTTCTGGAATTACAATATGTGGTGCGTTTTTATATAGAATAGCGCGCTCCTGTCCTACTTCGCGTACAATGCCAAATTCTAATTGTTTTAAGTAACGCAAACCACCATGAATTAATTTGGTAGAACGTGAACTCGTACCTGAAGCAAAATCAGATTTTTCAATCAGGCAAACTTTTAAACCACGCGTAATCGCATCGAGTGCAATACCTGCACCTGTGATGCCACCACCAACAACTAATAAATCAAATGGTTCAGCTTGTAGTTGTTGAATATATTGTGTTCGTTTGCGTGCAGAGAATGGCATAAAATTTTGTCTTTGAATTTGATATAAAGATAGAATAATGTTGTTTTTAGTTGGATACCAATACGTTAAAAGATTGATAAATTATAAACAGTTATTGTTTAATAAAACCGATATTTTAGAGAAAAATTGAATCACAAAAAAGGAACAAAAGCAAACAAAAGTTTGGTTTATGTTATTTATGAAAGCAACAAAAAAAATGTAACAACTATACTACAAAACCATATCGCATTGTATTATCATGTTTGAACAAAAAGTGCTGCCGAAATAAGTGGCTACAGCTGCTTCAGCTGCATCTTTGCCGTGTGCGATTTTCACAAAACCGTTTTTAGCCGATAAGCCAGTTGGATCAAACAAATGCCATTGGTTACCAATATATGCTTCGAAAGAAGCATGAATGTCTGGTGGAATTAAACCGCTTGCATAGCCAGTGCAATAGCGTGCTGGTATATCCAATGCTCTGCATAAGGCAATAGCAACATGTGCAAAATCTTTGCAAACACCAATTCTACTTATTAAAGTATCGCAAGCAGAAATATTAGAGTTGGTAGAGCCGCTTATGTATTGTATAGAGTTGAAAACCCAATTATTTATGGCTTCTGCTTTTGCATATACTGTCGTCAAATGTCCAAATTCTTTATTCGCAAACTGCATCAATTTATCTGATTCGCAGTAGCGGCTTGGTGAAATGTAGGGCAACACTTCGTTATCCATTTCTATAAATGGTAAAGTATTATAAACTGTGCTTTCATCAGTGAGTTTAAAAGGTACTTCTACGTTTGCTTTGTAGGTAATGGTGAATGTTCCGTAATTGATTTGCATTTTTATAAAACGCGTTTCAGAATTGTAAAGCGTAAACTCTTCAAACTTTAAATCTGGCGTAAGCGTTATCGATTCATCCAATATGGTTTGACTGGCTGTTTTGGCTGCTTGTATGTTAAAGATATAAGTGGTTGGTGCATAGACCTCATAAGTTAGTTCGCTTTGTATTTTAAATAGCATTTTGCTAATATAGTGAATTGAAGTGGTTGTTTATTATAAAATCGTCGTCGTTGAAAGGCCATGCGTGATTATTGAAAGAGTGTTCGTGGCTATTGTAAGACCGAACACCGCTATATCCACAAATTATTATTCTGCTAGATATTTTAATCGTTCAACACAACTTCAATTGACAATTTCAGCCAATTGCCTTCCCAGTTTTTTTCTTTTATTACTGCGTGAAATTTTTTGCCTGCATCTAGTAGCCGTGCGACAGATTCGTTTTTTATTTTTGGAATAAACCCAATTTTTTGTTCTTTAAAATAAATGGCAATGGCAAACTCATCGTATTCATTGGTTGGTTCGCGCTGCAAGTCGAGCTTATCACTTACTTTTAATTCTTCGTCAATGTTTTTTACATTATAAAAAGAAGTGCCAGCCACCAGGCAATCTAATACTGTAATATCTTTTGAAAATACATCAATATTTATAGTGCCACTTTGCATGGCCTGCATCAACCCAGTATTTAATTTTATCAATGATTGTTCTTCGCTCATGCCAGTAAACTTTGAATTTCGGTTAATAATTCGCGTTCGTATGTTTCCAGTTTCACTTGTTCTGTTTCTATATCTTTTACCTGTTCTACAATCCAGTCTTCATTTTTTAATTCATTTTCCAGTGTAAACGGAAACTGCGATTTTAATTCGCTTATTTGTTTATGCAATACTTTTATACCTGCTTTTATGGTTTGGTGCTGTAATGTAATATCGCTTTCTGAAATGTCCTCTATTTTGCGCTGTATATTTTTTATTTCATCCTGATAAACCACCTGCAATGCTTTCAGTTTCTGTACATCGCCTTTTTCATACGCGTCTTTTACCAAATGCCATATCTGGGTTTGTTCGTAGGTTAAATCAGGATGCACATCAGGATGCAGGTCTTTTGCTAATTGCCTGAATATCTTTCTCAGTTCCGCGCTTCTTTCCGGCGTTTCCAAATTACGCAACATGTTTTTTGATAATTCTATCTGCATCGATTGTTCCATTACCTGTTCATACGCCACTGCCAGTTTTTCCGCTATGGTTAATTCAATTTGGTCTAAGTCAATTTTTTTATGTTGCGCTATTGCAGCGCGGATCATTTCTATTTTTAACTTATGCCCTTTAATGCGTATTTGTGCTTCTAATACTCTTAACTTGTACTGACCAATGCGTGTTGCATAGATGGCTTCCAATTGTGGTTTTCCCCAATTCTCGAGAACATCCACATCATTTAAGAGCTTGATATATTCTTCCTGCAATAGTTTTAATTCACTGATTAAATCTTCTTTTACTGTTGATTCCATGTGATTAAAAATAAGAAAAGTATTTTTAAAATTGAATTATTGTGTATAATAAAAATGTTGTGCTGTGTGTATGAATGTTTAGAGTGCTGTACCTATAGTCATCACAGCTTAACTAAAACTAAGCCGAAGCTGCACGCTTTCGGTAACTGTTGGACGCACTGCTTGCCATTCCTGTGTTGTATGGCTGATGGTGAATACTTCCGTTTCGTTGTAGCGCGAAGCCACGATAATGTTGGTTGTTCCTGCATGCTTTCTAAATAAATCTTCTACCAGCTTTGGACAGTTATTGTGCTTGGATAAATGCGACAACAATAAATGACTCATAAACTGCGGTCTGTGCTTCAAGAAAAGCTCCAGCGCCTGCGCGTTGGATATGTGGCCATTGCCTCCGCGAATACGGTTCTTCAGAAATATAGGATAGCCACCTTCTTCCAGCATTTTTTCGTCATAATTGGCTTCGAGGAAACAAGCGTGGCATTGGCGGAAATGATGCACCACACGCTCGCATACGTTGCCAATATCGGTAATCACGCCAATGCTGATACCATTGTAGGCAACCCTGAAACTGTAAGGATCTGCTGCATCGTGGTCTTTTGCAAAGGGTATGATGGAAAGACTGCCAACAGCCACTGCTTCATTTGCGGTAAAGGTTTGTTGTAAGCTTTTCTCTATATGGATTCCACCGTTGCGAAGTGTTTCTGGTGTTATATACACAGGCATTTTGTATTTCCTCGAAAGCACGGAGGCGCCGCGTATATGGTCGGTGTGCTCATGCGAGATAAATAATGCTTTCACGCGCGACATTGGTAAGCCAAGGTTGCTCATGCGTTTTTCTATTTCTCGGCAAGATATGCCTGCATCTACCAGCACTGCATCGTGTTCATTTCCGACATAATAGCAATTGCCATTACTGCCGGAATTCAGTGAAGTGATGTGGAGAGACATGCTACAAAGAACGTAATTTTTTTTATCTGAACCACGGATTAAGCTGATTAAAAGATTTCACGGATTTTGTTATTGTTTGAATTATGGATTGGCCATGTTGTCGTGCCACGATATTCGTGGCACGAATGACGTGGTATGAAGAATTATTTTTATTTCACAATCATCACCTTCTGCATCCAATTTTCTTTTTCAGATGTAATGTTGATTAAGTAAATTCCGTTGGATAAATTCTTTTCATCAACGAAAATTGTACTTTTTTCTGAGTGATTTAAAGGTTTTTCAAACGCCAAACTTCCTTTTACATCTGTCATTTTCAGCATAATCGGAAAGCTACCTTTAGATTCAAAATTAATCGTAAAATTTCCCATACTTGGATTTGGAAAAATGCTTAAACTACCTGTTTTTATTGTAGAATATTTAGTACTTAAAATTATATTACCAATTCTTGTTGCTGCTGTGTTTGTTTTAATTGGTAAGTTATAATCAAAATAAATATCGGCTGAGTTTTTTAAACTATCACCAATCACTAAATTCGATTTTGTTTTTATTTTGAAAGCAACGTAACCATGCTTCAACGGTTCTGTAAAAGGCAGCTTAATATTATCGAAAATAAATTGCACTTTATTACCATTAGAAATTAGAGTTTTACAAGCATGTGAGGTTGAGATTAATTCTAAAGTAGAAACATCAAACTTGGCTAAATCAATAAAATCAGTAACCACTACGTTTTCTGCATTTGCGGTTCCGGTGTTTTCGAAGCGAATTAAATAATTTACGAAATTGCCAATAATATCTGTTGTTGCAGTGTTTCCTTCTAAACAGGTTTTATCGTTTGGATCAAAACTGCCTACAACCGTTTGGTGAAGCTGTTGTGTATTATCTGCTAAATTTTCATCTACATTTATAGTTGCAGCATTTACTGATAATAGTAATATATCATCCACATTTACAGCCGGAATGTTAAATGGTGCGTTGGTTCGCAAAGTCACAACAATTTCGCGAGTTTCAAAGAGAAGTAAGTTATTGAAATTGAATTTTAGTTCACCACTTGCTATATCGTTGGGTGTTGTCGTTGCTGAAATATAATCTTGTCTATTTTCATCATACGTAAATTTTACGACTCCATTTTCTATTTGGTTTCCTTTATTTTTTAAAACTATTTTATACGTTGCATCTGAAAAACCAGGACGAGCATCTTGAATAGGAATTATATTGACCGATACATCATGATGCGTTCCATTAGGTATAATGCAGAATTGTTGCGCTATAGTATCTTCTGGTAAATTTATAATAGTTGAAATAGGTGACACAGTAAAATAGTTATTTGAAAATTGAGGTCTAAACGTGTATATGCCGGAATCTAATAACATAGCAAAATTACTTTGTTCATTTGCTATGATATAACCACTATCTATTCCATTGCTAATAAATACCCGTAAATTTTTGTAATTAATATCCAGGTTGGTACAGCCATTTGTATCTGTATCTACTTTAGCAATAGATTTTAAGTTGTAGAAACTGCCATTTAATGTTGAACTGCAAAAAGAATTAATAATTACGTTTGGTTTACCAGCATTTATAGCTCTCACTTTAAAAGCGCTTATTTCTGAGGAATCTGCACATATATAGGATAAAACAGGAGTCAAATAAAAAAAATCAAAATCGCTGCTTGTATTATTTATTCCATTTTTCAAATACAACGATTTGAGTGCACTGCCTGAGCAATATAAAGTAGTTATATCTTTTAACATGGTTACATCTAAACTGGTTAAAAGATTATTCTGGCATCTCAAATTTCTTAATTTTATCAGCGAACTAACATCCAGGTCTGTCAATAAATTATCAAAACAAAATAATGTAGTTAAATTGACAGATTCACTAACAGTTAAACTTGTTAATCGATTATTATTACACTGTAACCCAGTTAAGGCAGTTAAACCGTTTGTATTTAAGGTTGAAATTTGGTTTGACTGGCATCTTAATTCAGTTAATTTAGTTAATGCACTAACATTCAAACTCGTTAATTGATTTTGATAGCAATACAAAGTATTTAAATTTACTAATGCACTTAAATTTAAATTAAGTATTGTATTATTTTCACACCGCAACATTCTTAAATTTGTAAAATACTCAACACCTGTCAGGTTTGAAATTGAACTTGAATTAACGTCTAAATAGAAAACTCGTAATGCTTCACTTTGTTGAATTTCGCCATCGTTATTGACATCTATTTTAATACTGTTAAGCAAAGAATCTGATGTTATATAATTTCCGGTAGTTGATTGCAGCAACTTCGCTTTAAAATTCGCATCCGGAATATTTATGATTTGTGCGTGTACATTTATTGAAAATAGAATGCAAAATATGGATAAAATGGTTTGTATAAATTTTGACATGTTATATTATTTTAATCAAAAATAATACAATTACTATGCATATCCAAACCTGGGTATTGCCTGTTTTCTATAACTATACTAAAATAGCACACTCATTTTATTTGTCTGAATAAGGATTTTTGGATTTGCAGGATTTGCAGAATTGTCTGAACAGTGATGGATGTGATTTTTGTAATAGTTATTATTTCTAGTCAGATACTGGTTTAATCAGTACATACTAATGATTCTTCGGAACTCTAATGCGAGACAGAAAGCACGAAGAAAATTAATAGTATGATTAGAAAATAGTAGAAATACATTTTGATAAAAAATCCGGTCGTGAGACCGGCAGTATCAATAGACATTAGACGTCCTTCGGAAGTCTAGCGCCAGATTTGATTAGTATGTGTAATGTCCTTCTCATTTGCTTGGTGCTAACGGTTGAAAATTGGCGATGGTTGTGCGTGTTTAGCACTAACCAACACTTATTTACAAATGAAATTTATTACACAAAACTTTAATTACCAAATCTACCACAACTATTGCCAATTTTTTGTTATAGCCAGTTTTTTTATTCATGTTTTAAGATAACAATTGTTCCAAGTTTTGTCATACTAATCAATTTATTAGTTGGAAAATTAGTTGAAATAGTCAGCGTGTCATATGTCTGCATATTAGTAAATCTCATTGCTGTATAAGTAGCGTCATTTAGATAATACTCAAACAATTTAATTGTGTCTGAGTTGTTTGCAGATTTAAATTCAAATATATAATTATCCAGTCCTGTTTGATAAACGTCATAAAAAACCTGCTCCTTTGTATTGTTTGAAATAACTTTAGAAATTATAAAGTCATTTTGCTCAAATAACGAACAACCACTGATAAATAATATAAGTGTCAAAGAGAAAACGAAGTATGCGTGTAGTCTATCAATATTATTCATATAAAGTCGCACCTTTAAAGATGTCCGCAAAAGTCTGCCAGTTTGGTTTGTCAGCATTCACATTTAGTTTCATATTGTCATAGTAACCTTGAATGTCTTTTGTATATGCACTTAAAGCTTCCAAAAAGTCAGGCAAAGTTTTATTTTCCCAGCTTTTATGATTTTCTAAAAAGTCTTTGTGTAATAAGTCAAGAAACTTAATGAAAGTTTGTCTGTCAGTTACTTTAAAGTCATTAAGTGTGTCGTTCATAAAATTGGCTATAACTCGTTTATATGTCTGACAAAATCAGACCAATGCACCCAATTTTGGTTGTATTGGTCTAGCAATATTGCTAACTCTACCAAATATAAGTAATACTATATATAAGTAGTTACAGCTAGTGCTTGTTTATTATATAAAAGATATAATAAGTTTTCCACAATAAAAAATCCCAACCTCGCGGCTGGGATCGAAAAATCCATGAAAAAACCTAAAATCTATTATCAAAAAACTAAGGTGCTGTTTTGGTAGATGGATCGCTGTAACCGCCTTGGCCTTTACCGTTTACGGCTGCCACTCTTGCGTACACACGTGTACCGCTTTCTATACCTGTAATATAACATTTGCAGGTAACTACCGTAGCATACGAGCTCCAGTTTGCTGCATCGCTTATGTCGTAGCTAATCTCTACAACATAAGCACCTGCGCCTTTCACTTTTTTCCATTTTACAACCAGCTCGCCATCGCTGCTGCCTTCTTTGGTGAGCACATTGGTGGGTGCTGGCAATATGCCTGCAGTAATCGGCTCCTTACGAATATCAAAGCCAGCAGCTAAAATTTTTACTTTGTCACCGTCAGCGGTAACTTCCACATAAAAACGTTCCTGTTCCAGAAATTCTTCCAGCTTATCTCTTTCTTTCTGGACATCTTCCGTTGCTTCTTTATACGCTGACAAAGCGGCTTTTTGTTTATCAATCTTAGTTTGCAGTTTTCCTGCCTGATCTGTAATAGCACTCAATGGAGGATTGGGTGTTGCAAATGTAGATACATGAAGTCCCATTTGTTCTACGATGCCTCCAGCTTTTGTAATTACACCGCTTGCTGGTAATTTACTGGTATTTAATACCGGTTTTTCTTTCTTTGCCATACAACTATTGTTTTATAAGTTTAAAAAATAAATTCCTTTTTCTTTATAACGACATATGTTATACTTTATTGCGTTAGTATGTTATATTCTAAATAATTTAACATCTTTTCACAAAATGACTTGGATTTAGTGTAATTGTTATAAAATATAGGGCAAAAAGTTAAAGACAAAAGACTTTTGTTCGAATACAAAAGGCATTTGTTCGAATACAAAAGTCTTTTTTCTCGACGGAAAAGACTTTT
>CALLKF010000074.1 GCA_938008535.1 uncultured Saprospirales bacterium
TGCTCGAGAGTAAAAAATACTATTCAATAGATCTCTTAGTTTTAGCTCTTCTTCGGCATTTTGCGATTCTAGCCCCTTTGGTATTATTTTTATGATAATTTTTCATGCTGTTATTATCTATATATAATAAAGGATTTTCATTAGATATATCTTCTAGCAATTCTACCTCTGATGGTGATAATTCTCTATTCCATAATTCTAAATATCTCAAAATGTGATTATATTTTAATGCTGCTAAGGCTTCTGTAGTAAATATATAGTTAGAACCAATTGTTAATCGTTCTAGAGTATTATTATATTTAAATAGATTAATTAATTCATCACTACAATCTGGACCTTTATTACAACAAAGCTGTGTTTTGAAATTTGTTAATTTGGTATTATGAACCAATTCGGCTAATAATGCATTGGGATCAAATTTACCATGAATAAATAATAGATTTAATTTAACTATAGAATTGAGTAAAATTTCATCTGGAACTTTATTCAATAAAGTTGGATTCGCTAATATTTCTTGTATGTTGTAATTCATTACCAGTTACCAAAAGTTTTATTGAAAATTTGTTGTATTAATCTGTCAAAGATAATTGTTGATAGTGAACTTTCAACATCAATAAGTTGTCGGTTAGCGTCATAATTTTCACCATCTCTAAATACTTGTTTAAAGTTCTTCTTTGCATCCTTTTTATTGATGTAATCAATTTGTACTGAAATATTCAATCTGTTTTGAGCTAGATTTTCAGTGCCAGTTACAGTAACAGGGTCAACACTGTATTCCATAATTGTTGCTGAGAATTCGATGTCGCCATTGTCGTTATTTAAAGCAATTCTTGTTTCACGAAGAAATTTTTCTTTTAATTTATCGGTGAAAACTGGTGCCGCATTTGGATTTTGTAAAGTTGAAATATTGACAGTTGGATTTACAGAGAATGTTTTTAAATTCGGATCAACAGCAGCATCTGTAAAACGATAAATTTTGCATGATGAAGTTGCAATACAAAGTAAAATTATAAGTAATGTCGATAGTCGATAGTCACTAGTCGATCGTTTTATTAGATGACTAAAGTCTAATGACCATTGACCATTAACTATTGACAATTGACTAATCTTCCAATTCATATTCTTTTATTTTTCTATAAAGTGTTCGTTCAGAAATGCCTAAATCTAAAGATGCATCTTTGCGCTTTCCACGATGTTTTTCCAACGCTTTTAAAATCATATTTTTTTCCATTTCAGCTAACGATAAATTTTGCTCAATGCTTTCTTCTTCATATTTCGGTTCATTTAAAACGATAGTAGAAGTATTTACATGGTTGTTCTCAATAGAATTGTAATCTAAACTCTTTTTTTCAATTGAAGCATCTTGAAAAGGTAAATTGTTTTTTATGGATGAAGCTATAAAATCTATGTTTTGTTCTTCTTTATTAAATAAATTGTTTTTTGTATTTTCATCATAAGTGCCGTTGCTCATGTTCCATACAAAGCGTTTCAGATCGTTTAAATCATGTTTTATATCGAAAATCATTTTGTATAATAATTCTCTGTCTGTAAACGTATTTTGCTCTGAACTATTAGCTAATACTGGTAGATTGCTTGCATCAATGTTTGGAATAAATTTCGCCAATTCATCTTTTGTAACCACTTTATCTTTTGATAAAACCGAAACCTGTTCAGCAATATTTTTTAACTCACGTATATTTCCTGGGAAACGATAATTCATCAATATCTGTTTAGCGTCTTCTGCTAATTGAATTGGTGGCATTCTATATTTTTCTGAAAAATCAGAAGCAAATTTTCTAAATAAAACCAAAATATCTTCTTTGCGCTCGCGCAATGCAGGCACAAAAATTGGAACGGTATTTAATCGATAATAAAGATCTTCTCTAAATTTTCCTTGACGAATTAATTTTGGTAAATCAACGTTTGTTGCAGCTAACACACGCACATCTGATTTTTGTACTACTGATGCACCCACTTTAATAAATTCACCACTTTCCAATAAACGCAGCAAACGTGCTTGTGTGCCAATTGGCATTTCACCAATTTCATCTAAAAAAATCGTTCCGCCATTTACGGTTTCAAAATAACCTTTGCGTTTTTCGTGTGCGCCAGTAAACGAACCTTTTTCGTGTCCGAATAATTCCGAATCAATCGTACCTTCTGGTATTGCGCCACAGTTTACAGCGATAAAATTTTCGTGTTTCCTAGTCGATAAATTATGTATAATTTGAGAAAATACTTCTTTACCAACACCACTTTCACCTGTAATTAATATCGATAAATTGGTCGGCGCTACGCGCACGGCAACTTCCAATGCTCTGTTTAAAGCAGGTGAGTTGCCTATAATTCCGAATCGTTGTTTTACTTGTTGTAATTCCATTAATGAATTTTTTAATTGTTCGTAGTCAGTTGTTCTTCTGATAAAATATAATCATCAACTAACTCAACCACTTTGCCTTTTAACATGGCTTTATTTCCGCTTTCTACCAAAACATTGACGTATTGACCAATTTTATAATTTTCTTTTGGGAAAATAATAAATCGATTATTTGAACTTCTTCCACACAATTCGTCATCACTTTTCTTTGACGTTTTTTCAATCAATACTTTAAATGTTTTACCAATTTCTGCTAAATTATTTTCTTTTGAATGACGATTTTGCAGCTCTACAATTTCTGCTAATCTTCGTTTTTTTGTTTCCAAAGGAACATCATCTTCAAATTTTCTGGCAGCCAAAGTTCCTGGTCTTTCTGAATAATAATACATGTAGCACAAATCATATCTTACATATTCCATCATCGACAATGTATCTTGATGTTCTTCTTCGGTTTCACCACAAAAACCTGAAATCATATCAGAAGAAATTCCGCAATCAGGAATTATTTTTTTAATTGCATCAATTCTGTTTAAATACCATTCGCGCGAATACGTTCTGTTCATGCGCTCCAAACATGCAGTATTTCCTGACTGTACAGGCAAATGAATGTAATTGCAAATGTTTTCATATTTTACAATAGTATGCAAAACATCATCGCAAATATCTTTTGGATGTGATGTTGAAAAACGAATTCGTAACAAAGGATTTACCAATGCTACTTTCTCTAACAGCTGCGCAAAATTTACTAAAATTTCAGCTTCTTTATCTTGGTCGTTGCCTTCACCTTTCCATTTATAAGAATCAACATTTTGTCCAAGCAATGTAATTTCACGATAACCTTTTTCAAACAAATCTTGCGCTTCAGCTACAATAGAATCAGGATTTCTGCTGCGTTCGCGGCCACGCGTAAACGGCACCACACAAAACGAACACATATTATCGCAACCACGCATAATGGAAACAAACGCAGTGATACCGTTTTTATCCAAACGAACCGGTGAAATATCAGCGTAGGTTTCTTCGCGCGACAATAAAACATTGACTCCACGTTGACCACCTTCTGCTTCTTCGATCAATTCAGGCAAACTTCTATATGCATCAGGACCAACTACTAAATCAACTATCTTTTCTTCTTCTAAAAATTTTGATTTCAACCGTTCAGCCATACAACCAAGAACGCCAATCAGCATGCCTTTTCTATTCTTTTTTATTTGATTGAAAGAATGCAAACGCGTACGAACGGTTTGTTCCGCTTTTTCGCGAATCGAACATGTATTCAGCAATACTAAATCAGCTTGCAGTACATCAGTTGTTACCGAATAACCTTGTTTAGATAATATAGAAGCCACAATTTCGCTGTCGCTGAAATTCATCGCGCAGCCATAACTTTCAATATAAAAATGCTTATTGTTCTTAAATTCATTTTCAGTTGCAACAACGCTCAATACTTCGCCTTGACGCGTTTCGTCATGCTGTTTTTTTTCTATATATTCTAAAAGTTCGTTCATTTTAAAGTTAAAAGTGAAATGATACCAGTTATAAGTTTAAAAGGAACGCAAAGGTACAAAAAATAACTAAAAGTGACAAATTGGCAGAAAGGTTTTTATTGTTATAAAATTCGGTAAATTCTTAATTTATCTTAAATCGGAACTTCCTGTAATAATATTTAGTTTATTTCAACGTATTAATACAAACCAACGCATTTGACAACTGTATTTTTTATTATAGCTTGTTTCGCCATCATCGGATTTTTCTTTTTTTGGATAAGAAGAAAAGAAGATTCTTCTATTAAAGATGTTGACCTGGATTTTGAAACACTGGAAAACTCCAACGAACCGATTATTTCATATTCTGTATATACAGTTGATACTAAATTGAATCAGCGTTTTCTGAATTACGCGCACAACCATTTTCCGCATCATTTTGGCATATTAAAACATCAGCAAATTGAGTTGGATTGGAATGTGCTGAACGCAGATTTCATTTCAATTGAAGGCGTTGGTTTGGTCAAAGCAGTTGGCAGAAAAACATTTTATCCAACTGCAAATACAAAATATTTAATTCGAGCAAAAAACAAAGAATATGATATCCAGCAGGAAATTTTTATTCGTGTTTTTCCAGTGCATGTTGCAGATCATTTAGCAGCAAAAATTCCATCGCTACAAATTAAAAATGAAATTGAAATCACAAAAATAAATTCAATTTCTAAATTTGATTTGACTATTGCAAAACCAACAATTAATTCACCAAAACCCAATTTAATTTCGTTAAACGAAGCTATGAAAACACATGAAAAAAATGCATTTTCATTTGCGAAACTCATCAACTATTTTAAACAAAAAAAAACTGATTCTTAAATTCAATAATTCGATCATTCAACAATTTAAATTATGGAAGATTTCAAAAATAATACAAGTTATCCAATCAGGAATGTAAGTAGTTTTACGCATTTTTTTTGGTGGTGTTCCGGTGCAAACACTGATGTTTTATTGGATTGTCCGCATTCTGAGCAAAATAAATATGTTGGCATTGGCGCTACAGTTTTCTTTACCGGTTTGCTGGCTTCCATTTCCGGTGGTTATGCATTGTATAGTGTTTTTAATAGTGTTTTTCCAGCTATTGCATTTGGAATTATTTGGGGTTTTGTTATCTTCAATTTAGACCGTTTTATCGTTTCTACGTTGCGAAAAGATGATATTTTCTGGAATGAATTTAAACTGGTTTTACCACGATTAATATTAGCAGTTATTTTAGCAATTGTGATTTCAAAACCGTTGGAATTGAAAATTTTTGAAAAAGAAATAGCACAAAAAGTACAGGAAAAACAACAACTGTTTGCCATCGAATCGCAACGCAAAGCAGAGCAGCAATTCAATCCGATTGCTGATAGTTTACGCAAAGAAATTGATTATTATAAAAGCGAAATTGCAAAAGTGTCAACTTCGCGCGATACGTTATACACAGCATTTATTGGCGAAGCTGAAGGTACGCGTGGAACGAATAAATTAGGAAAAGGCCCAGTTTTTAAAGAGAAAAAAATGCAGTTCGATAAAATTGAACAAGACCTGAAAGACAAGCAAGCTCAATATCAGCCATTAATTGACGAACGCGAAAAACAAATTTTAGCACTCAAAGCACAACGCGATACTTCAGTAGCAAAAGCGTTGCCTGTTATCAGTAATTATGATGGTTTGATGGCGCGTTTAGATGGCTTGAGCGAGTTGCCACAAGTGCCAAGTTTGTTCATTATGTTGCTTTTTATTTGTATTGAAACAGCACCCGTTTTGTCTAAATTATTTTCGGCAAAAGGTCCTTATGATGAGAAATTGAAAAACATCGAACACGAAATTGAATTGAGTACGATTGAAAATATAAATTTCCGAAATCATGAATTAAACAAGAAACTGACGTTATATACTAATATTGACAAAGCACAAATTGATCAGGAAATTTTGAATAACAAAGAATCACTGAAAATTATGGCTGATGCACATGTTGAATTGACCAAAGAAATGGTGAATGATTGGTTGGAAAAAGAGAAAGACAAGTTAAAAACTAAAGTTTAGAATTTTTATTTTTCACTTTCACCATCACTTTCACTTTTCTAATGCATCAACTTAGCTGCTGCCCAAGTTGTTAGTTTTCTTGGTGATAATTGAGTAATAAATGCAGTTAATTTATTCATAAATCCAGGCACAATTGAGCGTTGTCGTTTAAACATTGCATTCAATGCAATTGATGCAACTTGCGCAGCAGATTGCATGGTGCTTTCAATAATTGCACTTACTTTAGTATCCGAAACTTCAAAGAATTCAGTACGTGTCGCACCTGGATATAAAGTAGTTACAGAAACATTGGTGCCTTTTAATTCAAAATCTAAACCTTCACTAAATAACATCACATATGCTTTAGTTGCTGAATATGCAGAAACATAAGGCGATGGCTGAAATGCACCAATCGACGCAACCTGCAAAATATAACCGTTATTATTTTTCTTCATTTCTAAACCAAATAAGTAAGTCAAATGTGTGAGTGTCAACATATTTAAATTTAACATTTCTATCGTGCGCTCAATCTGAACAGAAAAGAATTCGCCATTTGCGCCAAAACCGGCATTATTCACCAAAACAGAAATCATTAAATTATTTTTTTGGGTAAAAGCCAACAATTCATTTGGAGCTTTCTTTTCAGATAAATCCATTGACACCAATTGAATGTCAATTTTATCTGTTTGCAGAATTTCTGCTTTTAATTTTTCCAATCTATCCGTTCGTCTAGCAACCAACACTAAATTATATCCTTTTTTTGCTAATAGTTTTGAGAATTCTAACCCAATTCCACTACTTGCACCTGTTACAATCGCATATTCATTTGTCATCTTTTTTTATTTAGATTTTAAAAGTACTAATTATACCTAATTAATAGTCGAATTTTAGCGTCACACATAAAAAGAATAAAATATTTTTTTTATTGCGTATCATTATTTGTCTTTAAACATTATTTTTGCTGTATGACACATGAACAGAAAATAAAATTATTAGAACAAAAACAACAAGAAGCATTGTTAGGTGGTGGACAAAAACGCATCGACGATCAACATAAAAAAGGAAAGTTAACAGCACGTGAACGATTAGATTTGTTAATGGATAAAGGTAGTTTCGAAGAATTAGGCATGTTAGTTACACATCGAGCTACCGATTTTGGAATTGATAAAGAAAAATATTTAAGCGATGGTGTTATCACTGGGTTCGGAACTATCAACGGAAGGTTGGTATATGTTTTTTCGCAAGATTTTACTGTTTTCGGTGGTTCATTATCTGAAACGCATGCAGAAAAAATCTGTAAAATAATGGAATTGGCTGCTAAAACTGGCGCACCAGTTATTGGTTTAAATGATTCTGGTGGTGCACGTATTCAAGAAGGCGTTGTTTCTTTAGGTGGTTATGCTGATATTTTTCATCGAAATGTACAATATTCAGGTGTTGTGCCGCAAATTTCAGCTATTATGGGTCCGTGTGCTGGTGGCGCAGTGTATTCACCAGCAATGACTGACTTTACGATGATGGTAGAAAATACTTCATACATGTTTGTTACTGGGCCAAGTGTAGTAAAAACAGTTACGCATGAAGAAGTTACATCAGAAGAATTAGGTGGTGCAATAACACATGCAACTAAAAGTGGTGTAACTCATTTTACAGCAAAAAATGAAGTAGAATGCATTCAACAACTCAAAAAATTATTGAGTTATTTGCCGCAAAATTGCGAGGAAAAAGCACCAGTTTATCCTTATCAAACAACGTCATCAGAAATAAGAGAAGAATTAGGGAAGATATTACCAAAAAATCCAAACCAACCGTATGATATTCGCGATGTAATTGCAAATACAGTTGATGAAGATTCTTTTTTTGAAGTACATAAATTATTTGCCGAAAATATTGTTGTTGGTTTTGCGCGCATTGCAGGCAAAAGTATAGGTATTGTTGCCAATCAACCTGCTTATTTAGCTGGTGTTTTAGATATAAACAGCAGTAGAAAAGGAGCGCGATTTACACGTTTTTGCGATGCATTTAATATTCCATTGTTAGTGTTGGTTGATGTGCCTGGATTTTTACCAGGTACCGACCAAGAATGGCATGGAATTATCACCAGTGGCGCAAAATTGTTGTACGCATTAAGCGAAGCAACGGTGCCGAAAGTAACTGTAATTACACGCAAAGCATATGGTGGTGCGTATGATGTGATGAACTCAAAGCATATTGGTGCCGATATGAATTTTGCATGGCCAACTGCAGAAATTGCAGTAATGGGACCGAAAGGCGCAGCCGAAATTATTTTCAAAAATGAAATAAAAAATGCAGCCAATCCAGAAGAAAAATTACATGAAAAAATTGATGAATACACAGATACTTTTGCCAATCCATATAAAGCCGCTGCGCGTGGTTTTATTGATGAAGTCATTAATCCAGAACAAACACGTATTAAATTGATTAAGTCTTTTAAAATGCTGGAAAATAAAGTCGTTGTATCACCAAAAAAGAAACACGGAAATATTCCATTGTAAATTATTGATTTAAATTAATTAATATGTATTAAATTAATTTTGATAATTATTTATGGTATAGGTTTATTTATTCACATAAAATACATAATTTAGCTAGCTAAAGTTCACACATGAAGCAGTATATCTTTTTTGCCTTAATTTCAATAGCAATGTCGTCGTGCATACCAGGTGGTGGCACAGCACCAACTATGAAGCCAGTCGATACATCTAAGAATCTAACCAAAATCGCTATTGGATCTTGTTGTAATCAAGTTTTAAACATGTCTATATTTAGAAACGTTGCTTCACAAAATCCAGATTTGTATATTGCAATGGGTGATAATATGTATGCAGATTATTTAGATGGAGATCCAAGTGCTTGGATTCAAACTCAATATGATTTATTAAAGAAAGATTTTAGTTTCTCTAATTTGGTTGCAACTGTACCATCTATTGCTACTTGGGACGATCATGATTATGGTAAAAATAATGCAGGAGCTGAGTATCCATACAAATTAATTTCAAAAGATAAATTTTTAAATTTTTGGAATGTACCATCTACCAGCGATAGAAGAACTCACGATGGAATATATACGTCTTACATGTTTGGAGACGCAGCACATCAAGTACAAATAATAATGTTAGATTGCAGAACATTTTTAAATGTTATTGGTCCAGAACCGATTACACCAACCACAGATACAACAAAAACAATTTTAGGTGCAGCACAATGGGCTTGGTTAAAACAAGAATTACAAAAACCAGCAAAAGTTAGAATTGTAGTTTCTAGCTCACAAATGTGTATCGAAAAAAATGGTTGGGAAGGTTGGCCAAATTATCCGCATGAAATAGAAAAATTCTTTAAGACTGTAAAAGATGCAAATGCAGAAAACGTATTTGTCGTAAGTGGTGATGTACATTATTCTGAATTTAGCAAAAGAACTAAAGTTGGTCAATATCCAATTTACGATTTTACATCTAGTGGCTTAACACATACAGAAAACGCAGCTGCACCAAATATCTACAGAATCGGTACACCTTTTGTTGCTTTAAGTTTTGGGTTAATTAATATTGACTGGAATGCAACACCTATCCAAGTGAAATTAGATATTTGTAATTTTAATGGTACTGTCGCAAAATCTCATACAATTTCTATGGATGAACTAAAATTTTAACAATTAATTCTATATTTTTGAAAGCTATCAATTTGATAGCTTTTTTTTATTTTAATATTTAGATTATGACCTCTAAAAAATACATTCTAGCATTTGATCAGGGTACCACCAGTTCAAGAGCCATTTTATTTGATAAAGTTGGAGCAATCGTTGCGGTAGCACAAAAAGAATTCACGCAAATTTTTCCAAAACCAGGTTGGGTCGAACATAATCCGGAAGAAATTTGGCAATCGCAAATCGAAGTTGCCCGCGAAGTAGTTGCAAAAGCTAATATTCAACCAACAGAAATTGCTGCAATTGGAATTACTAACCAACGAGAAACAGCTATCATTTGGGACAAAGAAACCGGTAAGCCAATTTATAATGCAATTGTTTGGCAAGATAGAAGAACAGCCGATTTTTGCGACGAATTAAAATCTCGAAACTTAACAGCATATATTAAAGAAAATACTGGTTTGGTAATAGATGCTTATTTTTCAGGCACAAAAATAAACTGGATTTTAAATAATATAGAAGGTGCACGTCAAAAAGCACACGAAGGCAAATTATGTTTCGGAACAGTTGATACATGGCTAATTTGGAAATTAACCAAAGGCAAAATACACGCAACAGATTTCAGCAATGCATCGCGCACTTTAATCTATAATATAAAAGATTTATGTTGGGACAATAAATTATTACAAGAGTTTGATATTCCAGCATCTATTTTGCCAACGGTTCAATCGTCATCAGGCATTTTTGGAAATACACATTCAGATGTGTTTTTTGATATAGAAATTCCAATAGCTGGTGTTGCAGGCGATCAACAAAGTGCTTTATTTGGTCAAACTTGCTTTGAACCAGGAATGGCAAAAAACACGTATGGAACTGGTTGTTTTATGCTAATGAATACAGGAACAGAACGAGTAAACTCGCAACATGGCTTACTAACCACAATTGCGTGGTCTGTTGATGGAAAAGTAGAATATGCATTAGAAGGTAGTGTTTTTATTGCAGGTGCAGCTATCCAATGGTTACGTGATGGCTTAAAATTAATAGATGCAGCACAAGATTCTGAGTTTTTTGCCATGAAAGTAGAAGACACAGGTGGTGTTTATGTAGTGCCTGCGTTTGCCGGTTTAGGCGCGCCATATTGGGACATGTACGCACGTGGAGCGGTTTTTGGTTTAACTCGTGGAACAGAAAAGTCGCATTTAATTCGTGCTACTTTAGAATCTTTAGCGTATCAAACGTATGATATTTTAGAAGTAATGGAAAAAGATTCGAACATCGAATTAAAGACATTAAAGGTTGATGGTGGTGCTTGTGCCAATAATTTGTTGATGCAATTTCAGGCAGATATTTTAAATGTTAAAGTAGTTAGACCAAAAGTTATTGAAACTACTGCATTAGGTGCCGCATATTTAGCTGGAATTGCAGTTGGGTTTTATAAGAAAGAAGAACTCTTTAAAAATCAACATATTAGCGCGTCATTTGAACCCAAGATGAAATCTGATAAAAGAGTAAAATTATTAAATGGTTGGAAAAAAGCTGTGGAAAGAAGCAAGAATTGGGAAGAATAAGCTGGTATTTGGTTATACTTTTGTATTAATTTGTTAAAATTATGGTAACGAACAATTCAATTTCTTCTTCTTATCTTTGCAATCAATTAAAACAAACCAAAATGAAAAAATTATTCGTATTATTCGCAGCTGCTACATTATTAGTAGGATTCCAAGCTTGCAAACACAATGAAGAAACTGCTACAGAAGAAACTGCTGTAGTTGAAGAAGCTCCAGCTGTAGATTCATCTGCAGTAGTTGCAACTCCAGATTCAGCTGCTGCTGTAGTAGCTGTTGATTCTACAAAAAAATAATTCTGTAGTTTCTCAGAAATAAAAGTCCCAATTTATTGGGACTTTTTTTTTGTATAAAAATTTGCATTTTTTAACACTTTAACTATTGTATTATTTTTATAAACCATTACTTTTGCATCAATTAAACCAATTTTAAAATGAAAAAATTATTCGTATTATTCGCTGCTGCTACATTATTCGTAGGAGTTCAAGCATGTAAACAAACTGCTGAAGGTGCTGCTGAAGATGCTGCTGCTGCAACTGAAACTGTAGTTGACGCAACAGAAACATTAGATTCAACAGCTTCTGCTGCTGTGGCTACTGTAGATTCAACAGCTTCTGCTGCTGTAGATGCAACAAAAGATGCTGCTAAAACTGCTAAAGATGTAGTTAAAGGAGCTGCTGAAGGTGCTAAAGAAGGCGCAAAAGATGCTTTGAAAAAATAATTTCAACTGAAATTAAAAAAATGCCTCACCATTTGGTGAGGCATTTTAATTTTAACCAATTTTTATAGCTATTTATTTATAACTATAGTTGGTTTTGAACTTTCTGAAGTTGATTTTTCTTCTTTTTTGAAAATATTTGGCATTTCAAATCCAAAATACTTAAAGGCTGCAATAAGAATAAAAACGGCACCAGCTTCATCCAAATTCCCAATTAAAGGAATATTATCTGGAATCAATTCAATAAATCCTGCTGTTGGATTGATTAAATAAAATATAGCAAAAAATGCTACACCAATTACTGTCAAATCTTGTTTTTTCATTTTGTTATGTTGTTTATTTTTAAGATAATATTACAAACGATATACCAAAAAAAATAGTTCAATGAAATTGTTTTTTAACAAAAAAAAGACTTGGCTAAACCAAGTCTTTTTGTAGCGAGGACGGGAATTGAACCCGTGACCTCAGGGTTATGAAAACTGATTTACAAATAGTTACATTAATAAAAAGATGGTTTTAGTGTGGTTTAAGCCGTTTCCTCACTCTAATTCCTCACTCTAATACTATCTAACGGTACTTTATGTACCTAAACCGTTCTTTGTAATCCACGTTTTTGTTGTAAAACAAATTACGGTTAATGTGACTAAATTCTGAAAATATGCCCCCCTTCCTGCTACATGATTTTCTATTTAAACCGTTGCTGTTACCGAACTCCTATATATGTACACTTTAAACCACATAATAGCACATCACCTGAAAGCCGAACTGGCGACTAAAAAATTTTTTAAAAATTTAGAGCGTATCATTTTGAACCATTGATATAAATCAATTAATAAATTTTTTTTACTGAAAATGTGCCTATATGCTACACTTTTAGAATTTCCGTACAGATCGGAAGAGCGTCG
>CALLKF010000075.1 GCA_938008535.1 uncultured Saprospirales bacterium
TAATTTTATTGATGAGAAAGTGTTTGAAAATGCAATAGCAATTATACATTTGGCTGGTGCAGGCGTGGCTGACAAACGTTGGACAGACGAACGCAAGCAAGAAATAATCGACAGTCGCGTAAAATCAACACAATTATTATTTCAGTATTTAGCAAAAGAAAAACACCAAATTCAATCTTTTATTTCCGCATCAGCTGTTGGTTTTTATGGTGATAGAAAAAATGAATTGCTAACAGAAACATCTGCAAATGGAACTGGCTTTTTAGCAGAAGTTTGTCAGCTTTGGGAAAATGAAGTAGAAAAGATTATATCTATAAATATCGCAGTCAGCAAAATAAGAATTGGAATTGTACTGAGCAAAGATGGTGGTGCATTGCCAAAGTTAGACTTTCCAATTCGTTTTGGAATTGGAGCATATATCGGCAACGGAAAACAGTTCGTGCCTTGGATTCACATCGACGATTTGTGCCATATCTTTATCCATTTATTAGAACACAAGAATATAAATAGTATCTACAACGCTTGCGCGCCAGACATTAAATCCAACAAAGAAATCAGCCAAACTATAGCGCATGTTTTGCATCGTCCGTTCATTCCGTTTCCTGCACCAAGTTTTATTATTAAAACAGTTTTAGGTGAAATGGCAAATATGTTGCTGATGAGCAACAATTGTACTGCAGATAAAATCATAAATACTGGATTTGTTTTTCAATTTCCAACTTTGGAAAAAGCATTAGAGAATATTTATCAAAAGTAATTCAACAATCACAATTAATTTGCATTGTTTTAGTTTTCAATCATTTATATTTTACTATATTCACGTTGTAAAAAAACCAACCAAATGCGCAAATTCATTCTTTTCTCCTTTTTCTTATCGGTAGCAATTGCTTTCCAATCATGCAAAAACAACAGCAAAAAAGCTGGCGACACTGCTGGCTTCTCATATGATGAAAAAATCCAAAAAGAATTTCAGGAAAAACTGATTTTGGTAGAAGATGGCGGCACAGTAGAATTTCCAGAAGGAAAATTCTTGTTTAAGAAAGCACTTTCTTTAGAAGGCAAAAAAAATGTAACTATTAAAGGAACTGGTACGCAAAAAACAATTTTATCATTTTTGGGACAAACCGAAGGTGCAGAAGGTATTAATGTAACGAATTGCCAAAATGTAACACTCGAAGGTTTTACTGTACAAGATGCAAAAGGCGACAAC
This sequence comes from uncultured Saprospirales bacterium, assembly GCA_938008535.1. Taxonomy (GTDB): domain Bacteria; phylum Bacteroidota; class Bacteroidia; order Chitinophagales; family JADIYW01; genus JADJSS01. The sequence continues at coordinate 1,211 of CALLKF010000075.1, forward strand.
ATAAAACTAAAAGGTTGCGATGGCGTACATATTCATCACATGAATTCTACGTGGACAACTGGCGCAGATACATCCAACGGAAACTATGGCTACTATCCTGTTGAATGCAAAAATGTGTTGATGGAATACAACGAAGTTTCTTATTGCGCAGATGCTGGCGTTTATATTGGTCAATCAACCAATGTAACCATTCATCATTGCTATGCACATCACAATGTTGCTGGTATTGAAATTGAAAACTGCATCAATTCTGACATTTACAAAAACAAAGCAGAAAATAATGCTGGTGGAATTTTAGTATTTGATTTGCCAAAACTATTTCAAGGAAATGGAAGAAACGCAAAAGTTTGGGACAATGATTGTATAAATAATAATTTTCAAAATTTTGGAAAACCAGGAAGCATTGTAGCATCTATTCCACCAGGTTCAGGCATGATTATTATGGCAACTGATAGCGTTGATGTTTTTAATAACCGATTAACTAACAACAAAACAATTGGTATTGCATGTGTAAGTTATTACATGACTGGCAAACAATTAAACGATACCACATACGGACCATATTGCACCATAATTTCTATTCATGATAACAAATTTGATAGAAGTGGTTTGTCATTAACTGAAAAAGTGCCTGATTTATCTACTGATTTAGGTAAATTATTAACAGCAACATTTAAAGGTGCAATTGATATTTTTGTAGATGGTTCTGCTGATCCGAAATTGCGCGATAAAAACGGACAATTACCTGAAGGTAAAAAGATTTGTATCAGAAATAATGGCGATGTTAAATTCGGAAACCTAAACGCATGGAAAACACATGGTCGCGAAGATATTATGAATTTCAAAGATACAGACATCTCTAAATTCGATTGCAGTTATACTGGAATTAATGGCAATAATCAAAAACCAGAAGAAGTTAAGTAAATTTAAAATGAAAAAATTATCTGCAATACTCATCATAATTTGTATTTCTTCTTTGATAATTTTCAATCAATGTAAAATATCAGATGGGAAAGTTACATTAGATGTAACTGCAAAACCATTTGAAAAACTATCAGAATACAATTTCTTTAAAGGAAAAATAAGTGATTTAATTCCAAATGAAAAAGTGTTGCCTTATGATTTAATTACAGCACTTTTTTCCGACTATGCACATAAAGCACGGTTTGTTTGGATGCCTGCAGGAACATCAGCAAAATATAAAAAGGATGAAGTAGTTGAATTTCCAATTGGAGCCGTTTTAATAAAAAACTTTTATTATCCGACAGATTTCAGAGACGAATCAAAAGGAAGAAAAATAATGGAAACGCGTTTATTAGTTAGACGTGCAGACAAATGGGACGCTTTAACTTATGTGTGGAATGATGAACAAACAGACGCAGATTTGAATATTGTTGGTGATACAAAGAAAGTTAGTTTTACTAATTTACAAGGTGAAAAACTAAACATCGATTACTCTTATCCAAATAAAAATCAATGTAAAAATTGCCATAATTTAAAGAATGTTCAAGAACCAATCGGTCCCAAAGTGCGCTACTTGAATAAAGATTTTAAATACGCAGACGGCAGCAAAAATCAACTAGAAAAATGGACAGAAGTTGGTTATTTAACTGGTTATAAAAAAGAAGAAAATCTAGCCAATAAAATTGCAAGCGCATTTGATCCAACAAGCGGAACTGTTGAAGAACGTGCAAAATCATACATAGAAATAAATTGCGCACATTGTCACCGTCGTGAAGGCAGTGCAAACACTACTGGTTTGTTTTTATTGTTAAGCGAAAAAAATCCAGAAAGTTGGGGCACGATGAAAAGTCCGGTTGCTGCTGGAAGAGCGAGCGGAAATTGCTTGTACGATGTAGTGCCTGGCAAACCAGACGAATCTATTTTAGTATATCGCATGACAGAAAACGATCCGGAAATTCGCATGCCAGAATTAGGTAGAAGTTTGCAACACAAAGAAGCCGTTCAACTCATCCGACAATGGATTTCTGAAATGAAGAAATAATTTACAACAATTTCTTATCTTCATTAAAAATACATACACATGAAATTTCTGAATTTCCTTATCGTTGCCGGTATCTTATTTGTTTCTTGCAAACAAAAATCATCTTCCGTAAAATTTATAAAAGACGAAAAAATCCAGAAAGAAATTCAAGAACAATTTATTTTGGTAGAAGATGGTGGAGCCATTGAACTTCCTGAGGGAAATTTTTTATTAAGTAAAGCACTTTCCATCGAAGGCAAAAAAAATATTACTATAAAAGGAAAAGGTCGCGACAAAACTATCTTATCTTTTCTTGGACAAACTGAAGGAGCAGAAGGCATCAACGCCACTAATTGCACCAATATTACCTTAGAAGATTTTACGATTCAAGACGCAAAAGGAGACAACATCAAACTAAAAGCATGCAACAATTGTGTAATGCGAAATTTAAATTCTACTTGGACAACTGGTGTTGATTCTATGAATGGAAATTACGGTTATTATCCAGTTGAATGTAATGGTGTATTGATTGAAAAATGCGAAGTTTCCTATTGTGCTGATGCAGGTGTATATGTTGGACAATCATATAATGTTACGGTTCGAAATTGTGTGGCTCATCATAATGTGTGTGGTATCGAAATTGAAAATTGCATTAATGTGGATGTGTACGAAAATTATTCGCATAACAATACTGGTGGTTTTGTAATTTATGATTTGCCAGGTTTGCCATTAAAAAATGGAAAAAATTGTAGAGTCTACAACAATAAAGCCGAAGAAAATAATTTTAAAAATTTCGCCAAACCAGGCAGCTATGTTTCTGATATTCCACCAGGTAGTGGCATCATCATTATGGCTTACGATAGTGTAGAGGTTTTTAATAACCAATTCATAAATAATAAAACTTTAGGTTGCTGTGCTGTAAGTTATTATGCAGTTGGACGACAATTTACCGACTCACTTTATACACCTTACGCAACGTCTATTTTTGTACATGATAATATTTTTAAAAGAAAAGCACTACTCATTCCAGATTTAACGCATGATTTAGGAAAGTTGATTTTGGCTATCTCAAAAACTCCAGCAGATTTAATTTACGATGGAAATTATTCAAAAGCGATGAGCAATGCAAATGGAACTTTGCAGCAACAATATCATTCTTGTTTTAGAAATAATGGCGATATTAAATTCTTCAATTTAAATGCATACAAATCACCTAATATTGAAAATGTACTAAAAACATTTGATACTAATCTAAAAGCATTTGACTGTAGCGTAAATAATATAACAGGCAATAAGAATTAGTTTGATGTTATAAATTCTACCTTTTCATACTTAAATATGAATAAATCTTTGGATATTTAACAGTATGTAAATTAATACCATAATTCAATATAGATGAAAACTATTTTACTTTCGGTTTTACTATTGTTTTCTCACTTAGTTATATTATCTCAAACAAGAGATATTGACAGTTTACATCGTGTATACAAAACACATTTTGCAGATTCTAATAAAGCACAAACACTATATCGACTCGGACAAGAATATGTGGTTTTTAAGCCAGATACTGCTTTGTTGTTAGCGCAACAAGCATATAAGTTGGCTACTAAAATAAATGATGAAAAATCACAATCTAGAGCATTAAATGTTATTGCAACTGTTTACAACAAAACTGCGAATTATCCAAAAGCGTTAAACTTTTATATCAAGGTTTTAAAGATTGAAGAAAATAAAAAAGACCCAGAATTTTTAGCATCAACTCTTCTAAATATTGCAACTGTTTATCATTCGCAAGGCGACGATAAAAAAGCAATTACATTTACCTTAAGAGCCGATTCTCTAATAAATGCTAAAAATATTGACTGGTTAAAAGTGTATAGCTTAATGAACTTAGGTTTTTTGTATGAAAAAGTAAACAAAATTCCTGCATCATTAGATTATACACAAAAAGCATTTGCGCTTGCAGTTAAAAGTGACGACAATTATATGAAAGGTGTTACACTTTGTAATTTAGGAAATGCTAATGAAAAAAAAAATAACACCACATTGGCTATCAAAAACTATACAGACGCCATATATTTTAGCAATTTGGCAACAGACGAAGATTGTTTAGCAGAAATATATTTAGGATTAGCCAAGCAATATTCAAAGTTAAATAAAAAAGATTCAGCAGAATATTTTGCAGTTAAATCTTATGAAATCAGCAAAAAAGATGGTTTTTTAAATCGACAATTAGATGCTAGTATTTTCTTAAATCAATTTTATAATGGAAATAACGACACTAAAAATGCGTACAATTATCAAGCGCAAGTGCTTCTATTAAAAGATTCTATTTTTAGTAGTGATAGAGTTGCCAATGCACAAATTATTTCCATGGAAGAAGATTTGCGACAAAAAGAATTAGCAGAAAAGAAGGTAGAAGAAGACAAAGAAAGAAAATCAAAATTACAACTTTTAGGGATTGGGTTGTCGCTACCAATTTTATTTTTCATCACGCTTTATTTATACAAAAAGAAAATAAAACCAAAATATATCGAAATTCTTGGTCTAGTTTCCTTACTGTTGTCTTTCGAATACATTATGCTGTTAATTCATCCATTAGTAGTAAAAATTACCAACCATGTTCCATTGTATCAGTTATTGATTTTCGCAATAATTGCAGCCGTCATTTCACCAACGCATCACAAAATTGAAAGTTGGTTGCTCGAAAAAATTGGACGCAAACACAATTAATTACTGATTTAGAATAATTAAAAAAGACCTTCAGTTACGAAGATCTTTTTTAGTTTGTAAGAAAAAACTGTTTAAGGAGTAGTAGGTCCAGGTTTTTTCTCATTTGGATTTGTTAGTGGTTTGTCGCCATCTTCAGCAGTAGTGTCAATTGTTGCTGGTGTATCTGTTGCAACTATAGGTGCTTCTTCCACAACAGCAGAAGTTTCTTCAGTTGCTTCTTCTTCTTTTGCTTTGCAAGATTGCAACAGCATAGAAGTGCTTAAAATCAACGACAAAGCCATTGTCTTTAAAACGATTTTTTGATTCATTTTCATACTAATTAGTTTATTTGGTTTAAAATAAAAAAATCAACTACTAGAAAGATACTACTATTATTTTAAAAATCAATGCGTTATCTATTAAAAATAATAACAATAGTTCATTATTTGTGAATTTTGGAAAAGAAATTATTATTTCGATTTTAGTTCTTATTTTTAAAACATGCAATACAAAAGAATGCCAATAGAAGTAGAATCACCTGAAGAAATGGGTTACGCTACTATAAAATATAACTTAGCAGAAAGCTCAGTGCGCGATATTTATTTCAAAGATTTAAAATTGAATTTAGATGATGTATTTATTTGCTATGGTGAACATCGAGGAAAATTAGAGTTGAGAAATGAGATTGTGAGAAATGAGAATGGTTTAAATTCAAATGATGTATTAGTTTGTCCAAGTGCTGCAACTGCTTTGTTTATTGTGTCAACTACATTGCTAAACGACAACGATCATTTAATTGTATTGCGTCCAAATTATGCAACCAACATCGAAACACCACGCGCTATCAATTGCGAAATTTCTTTCGTTGATTTATCTTTTGAAAATAACTTTCAATTTGATATCGAACAAATAAAAAACACAGTAAAACCAACAACAAAATTAATCAGTATTACTTCGCCACATAATCCAACAGGTGTTGTTTTTAAAGATGAACTGATTAAAGAAATTATTGCCTTTGCGCAAAAAAAAAATATTCACATTTTAGTTGATGAAACCTATCGTTATTTAAATTTCCAAACAGAATTGGTTCCTTATTATGCAAATCAATCTTCCAATGTAATCTCAGTTTGTTCGTTGTCGAAAGCATTTGGTGTGCCAGGCATTCGCATCGGCTGGCTCATTAATAAAAATGAAAAGTTGATGCACGATTTTCTCGCAGCGAAAGAACAAATCATTATTTGCAATTCTGTGATTGATGAAGAAATTGCGCATCACATCTTAAAAAATAAAAACACCTTTTTAGAGCCAACGCATCAATTAATCAGCACCAATTTTTCTATCATAAAAAACTGGATAGAAAATGAACAAACTTTTTTAGAATGGACAGAACCAACTTGCGGTGTAGTTTGTTTTCCAAGAATTAAAAATGAATTTAAAATTGATTTGCCGAAATTTTATAAAATTTTATATGAACAATATGCAACATTTGTCGGTGCAGGTCATTGGTTTGAGCAAGATGATTGTTTTATGCGAATTGGTTTTGGTTATCCAACTAATGAAGAATTGCATCAAGGTTTAAAAAATATTACATTGGCTTTGCAGGAAAGTTTGATTGCTTAGTGTATTTTTACAACATGCAATGGCATCTACTTTCTAACGAAACAAAACACGCTTTTGAACAATTGAAATTACAGCAAACTGCCAAATTTCATTTTGATGGAAAAGATATTTGCGTGGCAAAATTAGAAGATGGAATTTTCGGCATAAGCAATCGTTGTCCGCACGCAAGCGCATCTTTACATCACGGACATTGCAATAAAAAAGGAACGATAATTTGTCCGTTGCATGGTTATAAATTCGACATCAAAACTGGCAGAAGCACTGACGGCAATAATTACAAAATTCCAAATTATCAATTTAAAATTGAAGACGATAAATTGTATATTGGTGTAAAAAGTTATTAATAATATTTTGGTTACAAGTACTAGATGAAATATCAAATCACAGAAATAAATAAAATCATTAACGGAACTTTTCTGCAGGAAAAAAATACGTCAACCATAACGCAAGTCTGCATTGATACGCGACAAATTTCATCTGCAAATCAGAGTTTGTTTTTTTGTTTAGTAGCACGAAACGATGGTCATCAATTTATAGAAAATGCTTATCAAAAAGGTATTCGCAATTTTGTGGTTTCTACTAAAATTGATACTGAAAAATATGAAGATGCTAATTTTATTTTAGTTGATAATACGTTGCATGCTTTGCAACAGTTAGCAATTTATCACAGACAACAATTCAATATTCCTGTAATTGGAATTACTGGCAGCAATGGCAAAACGATTGTAAAAGAATGGTTATATCAATTACTTTCTTCAGATAAACATGTAGTTAAAAGTCCGAAAAGTTATAACTCACAAATTGGTGTTGCGTTGTCTGTATTGAATATGGAAAACGAAGATGAAATCGCGATTTTTGAGGCAGGAATTTCTACAGTTGGCGAAATAGAAAATTTGCAAAAAATGATTCAGCCAACGATTGGAATATTAACAAACATTGGCTCTGCGCACGATGCAGGTTTTTCGTCAAGAGAAGAAAAAGTAGAAGAAAAACTAAAACTATTTAAAACATGTGAAACATTAATTTCTAATGATGATTTTTCTTTGGTGTATGGCGCAGTCGGAAAAATGATAAAAGAAAATCCAACTATAAAATCTGTTTCTTTTGGTGTAAACGTAGATTCATCAATAGTGATAGCGTTTATAAAGAAAAGCACTACTTATAGTATATATTCTATAGAAAGTTCGCCTTATGGTTCACCATTTAATTTTCTTAGTACAAAAATTAAAATTCCGTTTACCGATGATGCCTCCATTGAAAACTGTTTGCATTGTATAACAACGTTGCTTTGGTTAGGATATTCGATTGAAACTATTCAAACAAAAATTTTATCGTTGCGCAATTTGCCGATGCGTTTAGAATTGAAATATGGTATCAATAATTGCACGATCATTGATGATTCGTATTCAGCAGATTTACATTCATTACAAATTGCTTTGGATTTTTTAAAACAGCAAGATACCAACAAGAAAAAAACACTCATCATTTCTGAGTTTGAAGAATCTGGTTTGCCAGAAAATGTGTTTATTCAAAAATTACAAGAGTTTATTGTTCAGTATAAATTTGAAAAATTAATTGGCGTTGGAAAATCGTTTATGCGTGCGATTGAATCACTGAATGGCAAAGTAAAAGAATGGTATATTTTTGAATCAACCGAAAAATTATTAGAACAGTTTTCTATTTTAAAATTTGAAAATGAATTCGTTTTATTAAAAGGCGCACGCAAATTTGAGTTTGAAAAAATTACAGCGCAACTCATTGGTCAAACACACGAAACGGTTTTAGAAATTAACTTAAACGCATTGGTTAACAACTTAAATGTGTATCGAAGTTTCTTGAAAAAAGATTGTGGTGTAATTGCCATGGTAAAAGCGTTTTCGTATGGTAGTGGAAATATTGAAATTGCGAGTTTGTTAGAAAAACAACATGTAAGTTATTTAGCAGTTGCTTATGCTGATGAAGGTGTTGTACTTAGAAAAAATGGCATTCAAACACCAATTATGGTGATGAATCCTGATGCGAAAGATTTTGATAGAATGTTGGAATTTAATTTAGAACCAGAAATTTATTCGTTAGAAATTTTACAGAAACTGATTAACTTTTCCAAAGTTCTAAATTTTGGAAAAGTTATAAATATTCATTTAAAATTGGAAACAGGAATGAATCGCTTAGGTTTTCCTGTGCATGATATAAATGAATTGATTTCAATTCTTCAACAAAATCAGCAATTAAAAATAGAAACTGTTTTTTCGCATTTGGCTGGAAGCGAAGATGCGCAATTAGATGAATTTACCAATCAACAAATAAATACATTTAATGAATTGTCACAAAAAATAATCGCAGCATTTAAGTATCCAATCAAAAAACACTTATTAAATTCTGCAGGAATTTTTCGTTTTCCAAATGCGCAATTTGATTATGTACGTTTAGGAATTGGGTTGTATGGTGTTGATGCATCAAATAATTTTCAGGAAAAATTATTGCCAATCGGAAAATTAAAAACAAGAATTGCGCAATTAAAAAATGTTCCAAAAGCAGCAACCATTGGCTATTCACGCAAAGGTATTGCTGATAAAGATATGAAAATTGCCGTGTTGGCAATTGGCTATGCTGATGGCTACGACAGACGTTTTGGTAATAGTGTTGGTGAGGTTTTAGTGGCAGGACAACGCGCAAAAATCATTGGAAATATTTGCATGGATATGTGTATGATTGACGTGACGCACATTGATGAAATAAACGAAGGTGATGAAGTGGAAATTTACGGACCTACCATTTCTATCATTCAACAAGCAAAAAAAATTGGCACCATCGCGTATGAATTATTGACGCATATTTCGGTGCGTGTGAAACGTTTGTATTACTTGGATTAAAATTATTGAATGAACAACTATTTCAAAAACAGATTGCAACCAATTCATTTTCAAAATAATACAAAACATAATTCATTTAAATTTGCAAACAATCAATCATATTTGTATTGTTTAATTTGATTTATTTGTGTTAATTTTGAAAAAAATAGCATGAAAAATAAAATCTTATTTTCAATCGTTTTGATTTCTTTATTAATTACACATTGTAAAAAAGAAACCACAAACAAACCAGGAAACACTACCTATAGTGTAGATTCTATTCAAGTTTTTGAAGATAGTGTTCACACATCAACTATAACAAAAAATGGACACGACTGGCCAAATTTCAGCTCATTTTATGCGCCAAATGCATCTAATTTTGTAAAAACTATTTCAGCCGACACTACTAAATACATAGAAACAGCATATCGTAATTTTGATACTTTACAACCATGGTTTACTTCTATTGATTTACAATTGAAGGGTGCATTGCCAATTTATTTTAATACGATAGGAAATGTAGAAGGCATTGTTGGTCAAAATGGTGCAGAAAATACTATTGCTTCATTTAAGTATGATGCGAATAGAATTAAAGAAATAAAAAAATCTTTCACAAGATATCATAGTTTTCGTTTCGAATCAGACAATATATTAGAAGAAATTAATGATAGTTTAGGATTTCAATATATTGGAAATGAGTTAACGAAGATTGTCAATAAAACTGTAGTTCCTACTTCATATTTTCCGTTATCAACATATGATGCAAAAATCGAATACACAAGCACTATTTCCAATCAAAAAGATTTAATTGGAATTGATGTGAATGATTTAATTTTATCTGCTTTTGGGTTTTATATTCCAATACCAATTTTTGGATTAGTTGGATTTTCATCGAATGGATCACCAGGTGGATTTTATTCAGTTGATCCATCTACAGAAATTTTGAATAATTTATCATGCAATACAAATAGTGACAAACTCATTGAAAAGGTTAATTATTCTAATTATACTATTTCTGGCACAAGCTTTCCAAATTTTTCAATTGATATAAATTATACTTTCGATTCTAGTTTTAATAATAGAGTTAAAGAATTAAATTTTGTAAGTTTTTCTGGAAAGAAAAATACTTATAAACTATTTTATCATCCATAATTTACAACGGACGCATATTCATTATTTTATCGGTTTTATTAAATTTATACGTGTAACCCATTACCAAACTAATTGAATGTATTTTTGGAATCACGGTATTTTGACGAATGCCTAATAAATAATTCTGTGCATCAGGTTCTGTAATATTTACTGCTTGCAAGGTTCTATTTGTAATACCTAAACCATAATCAATTCCGAAACTAAGTTTGTCTGTTTTTCTGTCGAAACTTGCACCTAATGAAAAATGTAAGTAACGCCAATTATCTGGATTGAATGCTTCTTGCGAACCTTTTACTTCTTTCACTTTTTTATATCGAATATCGTGGTTATTAAAATCAGTTCTTGCACCAGCCAAAATGCTCCAAGAAATAACACGATCATTCTTTTTTATTTTATCTGGAAATTTGTATTCAGCACCAATTGCAACATTTACAATATGATTATTGGATTGACGAACTGTCATAAAATCTGTAATATATTCTGGCGAATTACTGATTACAGGTCGTTTTACAGTTAAGGAATTGTCTTTAATTAGATTATATTCTTTAACTGCAATAAAATACTCAGCAGCAAAACAAACTCTAAATTTTTTTCCTTCAAATTCCATTCCTAAGCCAATTGCTGCAGCTTCTTTATAGTTTGTTTTAATGTTTGAATTAGAGTTGTTTAAGATACTCGAAACAGATTTTATTGTATCTAAAGATAAAACAGTTCCATCACCAAGGTTATTCAATTCTATAGATTGATAGACTTTACTTTTGCTAAATATTTTTATCGAAGGCATTGTTACCGTTAATCCAAATTTAAAAGTCAAACTGTCTTTGTTTTTTACTTTCTTTTCATAGCTAAAGCCAATTTTTTCGATTGCATTAATGTTGTTGATTATAAAATTTAAATTGCTGTTGTTTGAGGCAACAAAATACATGTTCCGCAATTTATTGTCTGATGTAATATTTAAACTTTGTCGATATTGTAAGTTTAAGTAACTAAAAAACTGCGAATAACCAATGGCGCAATGTTCGTTTATTCTATATGCAAATGCGGCACCAAGCCAGTTTCCAGTACTGTTAAAATCGTATTCAACGCGTGCATCATAAAATCCTTCAGTTGGCAATGCTTTAAACACTTTATAGGTCATGGTATTTTGTTGTTCAAAATGCAACGCAGTTCTATATCTTATTAATGTGCCATACACCATTTTAAATTTTGGTTTCTTTTTTATCACTAAAGAACCAGATGCAATTTGTGGATAGATAACTAATTTATTTGATTTTAAATCGAGATTAGTTCCTGCACCATTTTTTAAATTGACTAAGTCAACACCGTATGCAGTTGCACTTACGCTTATCTTCGGAACATCAATAAAACCAAGACCTGCAGGATTGTAGTACATAGCACTATTATCGCGTACACCAGCAATTACAGCACCACTTAATAAAGTATTTTCAGCACCATATTGTTGCGACCAATAATGATTTTGAGATCGACATTCACTGTTAAAGAAAATAGTCAATAATAAAAAGCATACTATTTTTTGTAGATGCATAAGCGCGAAATTATTTTCTAAATTACAAATTCTATCGTTGAATGATGGATATTTTCATGTAACAAAGCGTGATTTATTTTTTCTTTTAAATCTTGAGCAGTTTTTATATCGATATTTTCGTGTAATAACAACGCTAAAACAATTGCATTTTCTGTAGTGCTTAGTGCCCAAATATGCAGCTTGTTGATTTGTTTAATTTCTGAAAACTGTAAAATTTCGGTACGGATTTTTTCTTCGTTCATGTTTTCAGGAATGCCATCTAAGCTTAAACGTAAACTCGTTTTAAATAAATTCCAAATACTAAAAAACAAAACAATGCTGATAATAATACTTAAAATTGGATCAATAATAAACCAGTTTGTGTAGTAAATAATAATTCCACCAATTACAATTCCAAACGATAAAACAGCGTCAGAAAGCAAGTGTAAATACGCAGATTTTATGTTGATGTCTTTTTCTTTATTTTGCAAAAAAAGATAAGCAGAAATTCCATTGACAACCACGCCAACACCAGCAATTATTGACATGGTAGCGCCTTGCAATGCTACAGGATTTTTAAATCGTAAAATTGCATTGTACAATAAAATTCCAATGGAAACCAATAAAACAGATGCATTAAACAATGCAATCAAAATGCCTGATTTTTTAAAACCATAGGTAAAATTCTTAGTTGGTTTTAGCTTACATAACCAAAAAGATAACAATGATAACCCTAAACTTAATACATCTAAAAAATTATGACTTGCATCTGAAATTAAAGAAAGTGAATCAATACTAAATCCATAAATTGCTTCAATTAAAACAAAAACCAAATTCAATCCAATGCCAATGTAAAAGGCATTTTTCATGTCACTTGGTTGAAAGTGATGATGATGATGATGGTCGTGCGACATTAAACGATGCTAAATTTTATGTAAGATAAAAAATAAATCTATTAAAGATTCAGATTATGCTATGAATAACCAGAAATGAAAAGTTCCGAACTTTTAAATAATTCGGAACTTTATTTATTTGGAAGATACTTTTTATTTTACTTCGTCAGTTGTAACTTCAACAGTAACTTCAACTTATTTTTCAATTGGAATTTCTTCTGTAGAAACTGCTTCAATTTTTGTTGATACTGTTTCTTGTACATTAGTAACTTCTTCTTTCACTTCTTCAATAGTTGCTACTGTTTCTGCAGTTTCAGTTGTTGTATTTTCAACATCTATAGTTTGTGCGTCTGCATCTTTTTTGAATAATGCTTTTTGCTTTGCTTCTTCTTGTTTTGCCAACAATTCTTCTTCGCGTTTCATTTTTTCTTGCTCGCGCTCTTGTTGTTGTTGCTTTTCTTTAGCGATTTCATTTTTTATTTGATCAATAGTTTGTTTTATACCTTCTGCTTTTTTCTTTTTCTCATCAATTCGTTCAATAATATAATTAAAGCGCGTTTTAATTTCTTCTTCTGAAATTTTTCCACGCGTATAATGTTGCATTTTTTCTACTTGCATTTTATAATTATCATTATCGCGTTCGATTGAATCTTTTAAACCATTTAGAATTTGTTTGAGTTGTGTGATGCGTGTTTGCGATTTTGTAATAATTTCAGTTGCTCTATATTTTTTCAAATCATCATAAATTGAATTTACACGATTGTATAAATTTCGTTTATGGTTCCATTTAATAGCAGCATCTTTCAATTCGTGTTGAATTTTCTTTAATTCATCAAAAATAAATTTCCATTGATCTGAATAAATTAATTTACTTTGTAAATCATTAATGCGTTTGGTTATATTTTTTACCAATGCTGCATTTGCTTGATCGTCGTTTTCGCTGTTAATTCTTTTCACTGCTTTCAGTGCATCAAAAACAGAGTTTATTTTCTCTTTAAGTGCAGTAGTTTGTTCCCAAGTAATTTCACTTTTTTTCTGATAAGAAGTAATTTTTTCCCATTGTGCTTTGGTTTTGTCCCAAAGTGTTTGGTCATATTCTGCCACTGTAGATGCTTTTTCTTCGAGCAGTTTTGTTTCATCTTCTAACAACTGATTGATTTTGGAACTCATCAGTTTTTTGCTCCATTTATGTTGCGATTGTAACACAATTTCAGGTCTGTCAACTTTTACATTTTCTGGTAAAATAGTGTCGCTATTAGCATCCATTTCCCAATGTATTGTAAAAGATGGAAATTCGTATTCACCACCATTTTTCCATTCTATAAATAATTTGTCTTGAATTTCTTTAGTAACTTCTTCTTTAGGAAAAGCGTAGATATGAATTTTTGCAGTTGCTTCATCTAAATTAATTGCAATTAATGCAACTCGGTCGGTGCCAATTTCACCGTTTAAAACTAATCGTGTGTTCATAATAGTCGTAAGTTGTAAGTAGTAAGTAATAAGAAAAATAGTTGCTAAATTTCTTATTCATCCATTAAAAAGTGATTAAATAGTTTAAATAAAAACAGTTTGCATTTTCATGCAAACTGTAGTACAAAATTAGTAAATATTTTATTAATAATTCAAAGAAGCGCGTTTTGTTTTAACGGTTTCGATGATTTGTTGTTGAATAGAAATTTGTTGTTGTTTAGCAGATTGATCAGCGTCATTTTTTTGAATAGCTGCTTCTTTCTCTTGAATTAATTTTTTTGCTTTTTCGATATCTTTAATATAGTCAGCTTTGTCTTTTGTTAAGTCTTTTAAGTCGCCATTTAAAGATTTCAAAACTTTTTCTTCTGATTTAATTTGATCTTCTACTGCGTTAATTGCACAATCTTTAGCCAATTTTTTTAGCGCAGCTTCCATTCCAGAATATTGTGAACCATAAGCTGCAGATGAAATAAAAGCGCCACCTAAATCAACAAAAACTGTTATTTTAGAACCTTTATCAATTGGAACTATCATTGCATACATATCAACAGTGTTAGCTGAAACAGTTGAAATGGTTGCGTTATCGATAAATATTTCTGGATTTTTTTTGCTTGATTCTACTTTTCCTTTAAATTTTTTTGCCCATTTTTCTAAAGCATCTTTGGCATCATCTGGTTTTGTGCCATTTAAAATTACTTCAAAGCCATTTTGTTCACCTTTGCTCATAAATTGGCGCACTTCGTTTACTACAAACGTAGTTTGTGCTGTTGCGCTTGAATAAGAAGCAATAACTACTATCGCTAAAACTGTTAATTTCTTAAAATAATTCTTCATCTTTTCTGTTTTTTATTTAATAATTTTAGATAATTTTTCTATATCGTATTGCAAAATGAATGCCAAATTATAACCTTTTGTTTTCGCAAATTCCAAACTTAATCGTGCATCATCCAATGTATAAAAATCACCTAAGCGATACACAAACTGATTGTCTGCTGAAACTGTTTTTTCAATAGTTCCAAATTGTGAAAACTCTTTAAATTCCATGTTGCTATTTGCAAAATTTCCGAGTTGTACTTTATAATATAAATCTGATTTTTTAGTATTATAAGCAAAAATTTTGGCAGTATCTATTTGCGTTACGGTTGAATAAACAACTTGTTTCTCATCGTCTTTAATAGCATACAAATTTTTTAATTTTGTTGGAAGTGTGTTTGCGTCATATACTTTATTCTCCAACGTTTTAAATTTGTTTCCAGTCAATAAATAATCTTTTATTTTTGTTTGACCAACTGCTAAACCAAACGTGGTTACTTCGTCTGTAATTTTATTGCTGCCATTTTCAATAATAATTTTATAGTTGTTGTTCAACATTAATTTTATCTGAAACATACCTTTGTCGTCTATGTCTAAATCACGCATTTTGCTGGTTGTATAATTTACCATACGCATTTTTGCTTTTGCTGGTTTGTTGCTGGCTGCGTCCATTAATTTTCCAACAAACGTGATATAATTTTGCGGTGAAATAGTACTTGTAGTTGTTTTTGGATTGTATGTTTTATCGATTGCCATTTGAGCAACTGCTTCAACAGAATCGCCACTTAGTTTTCCGAATGTAGAAGTTTGAACAGTCGTTTGTTTGTAACCATCTTTGTACGTAACGATGGTGTAATTTTTATCTTTTCCAACAGAAAAAGTGGCGTTACCAGCGTCGTTAGAAATGGCTTCCTCTAATTTTACGTTTCCGTCGTATAATTGCACTAATGCATAAGTAACTGGAGAAAGCACTTCTTCTGTTACGCATTCAACGGTTAGTTTTAAATTAAATGGCAAAAAACGATACACATCAAAACCACCTTTTCCACCTTTTCTGTTGGATGAAAAATATCCAGTTTTTATTTCATCATCATAAATAATACTAATGTCGTCGCCAGCCGAATTGATTGGCACTGGCTGCATTTGCACTTCTTGCCAAACATTCTCAATTGCTTTCGATTTATAAATATCAAAACCACCAAAACCACCATCGCGATTAGAAGAAAAATAAAGTGTGTTGTCTAATTTATCTTGCATTAAAAATGGATTGATTTCATCGAATTTAGTATTTACGAGCTTGCCTAAGTTTTGTGGTTTTGTCCATTTGTCTTTTTCTAAATTTGATTTCCAAATATCAAAACCACCAACACCACCAGTTTGATTGGAAGAAAAATAAATAGCAGTTCCATCGCTGTTAAAACTTGGATTTTTGAATGAATAGCCATCTGCATTAAAAGGAAATGCTTTGATGTTTAAAAAATTTCCACCTAAATTATCAGCAATAAAAATGCTTTCGTTTTTGGCAAATTTTTTATCTTTTGGATTTGGTGTAAGTGCAGAAAAAACGACTTTGTTGCCATCACGTGAATAGGAAAGACTGGTGATTTGGTAATTGGATAATTTTATCGACAATACATTTATTGGAGCATCAAAATTATCAAAAACACGAACTGCTTGTTTTAAGTTGTTGCTCGGAATTAGATTGTCTTTTTCAAACACATTATACAACATATTATTTCTTACAACGGAAACATTTTTTTCATCGTTTGCTGTGTTGTACGGATAATTTTCTAATTTGAATGTATTTTGAAGCGCTGTTGCACTCACTAATTTTTCGCATTGATATGCGTAATCCATAACTTTTGAAGCATCGCCAGTTTCAGCAGCATACATTAAATAACCATCTAATGCTTTTTGATATTCGCCATTTAAACGATATGTATTGGCGTAGTTTAATAAATTTATTTTTGATGATTTCATCAATTGTTTTTCTTTTTCGTACCAAACAATTGCTGATTCGTAGTCTTTTTTTCTTACATATAAATCGGCGATTTTAAATGCATCTTGCGGGTCTCTATCTGTGCCATTGTAATTTTTTTCGTAGTATTCAATTACTTTATCAATTTGTCCACTTGCAATTAATTTACCAATATAAGTTGCGTCCCATTTTTTTGCAAAGCAGAAACTAGTGCAAATCAATAAAAATAATAAACCAAAATTCTTCATATTCTTTTCTGTTTTTCTGCGTTAATGTGCTTCTAACCAATTGTTTCCAAAGCCAGCCGAAACGTCAACTGGCACTTGTAAAGGTAAGGCATTTTGCATTTCTTTTTTCACCATTTCAGCCAAATTTTCTTTTTCAGAAAGTTGCACATCAAACAATAATTCATCATGCACTTGCAATATCATCTTAGATTGCATTTTATAGTGTTTTAGTTGCTTTTGAATATTAATCATGGCAACTTTTATCATATCGGCTGCGCTTCCTTGAATAGGTGCGTTGATAGCATTTCGTTCCGCAAAGCCACGAATAGTCCAGTTTCCAGCGTTAATGTCGCGCAAATAGCGTCGTCTTCCTAACAATGTTTCAACATAACCATTTTCGCGTGCATATTGAATAGTTGAATCCATGTAATTTTTGATACCACTATATTTTATGAAATAATTTTCAATTAATTCGGCAGCTTCTTTTCTAGGAATTCCTAAGCGTTGCGCCAAACCAAATGCAGAAATTCCGTAAATAATTCCGAAGTTTACCATCTTAGCTTTACGACGCATATCTGATGTAACATCATTCAGTTCAACACCGAACACGTTGGCTGCAGTTGCTGTGTGAATGTCAAGATTTTGACGAAATGCTTCGATCATATTTTCATCTTTGCTGATAGATGCAACGATGCGCAATTCTATTTGCGAATAATCTGCCGAAAGTATGGTATGGTTTTCATCGCGTGGAATAAATGCTTGTCTGATCTTTTTTCCGCGTTCTGTTCTGATTGGAATATTTTGCAAATTTGGGTTTACAGAACTTAATCTTCCTGTTGCTGCAATTGCCTGGTTGAAAGTAGTGTGTAAACGATTTGTCTTTGGATTAATTAAACTTGGCAGCGTATCTACATATGTTGATTTTAATTTAGTATATTCTCTGTAATTCAATAAATGCTCGGCAATTGGATGTTGATGCACTAATTTTTGCAGCATTTCTTCATCTGTAGAATATTGACCGGTTTTTGTTTTTTTGCCTTCGTAAGGAATTTTTAATTTATCGAATAAAATTTCACCTAATTGTTTTGGCGAATCTAAATTAAAGTGTGTTCCTGATAAATCGAAAATAGTGTCTTGTAAAATGCGTAATTCATCGCCAATTTCTTCTGAATAAACTTTTAAGAAATCAGTGTCCACTTTCACGCCTTCAAATTCCATTTCTGCAAGTACAGTAATTAAAGGTGTTTCCACGTCATAAAATAATTTATGCAAATGCGTGTTGTCGATTTCATTTTTAAAACGATTGTGTAATTGCAAAGTAACATCAGCATCTTCTGCTGCATATTCTTTTACTTTTTCAATTTCCACATCGCGCATGGTGCCTTGTTTTGAGCCTTTTTTTCCAATTAATTCTGTGATAGAAACTGGTGTGTATTTTAAGTAGGTTTCCGACAAATAATCCATGCCATGTTTATTGTCTGGCTCCATTAAATAATGTGCCAACATCGTATCAAAGAAAACACCTTTTACTTCTACGTTGTACCATTTCAACACCAAACAATCATATTTTATATTTTGTCCAATTTTTATGATGTTTTCATTTTCTAAAATTGGTTTAAATAAATCGATAATTTTTTGTGCTTCTGTTTGATTT
>CALLKF010000076.1 GCA_938008535.1 uncultured Saprospirales bacterium
AAATAGTAAATTTGATTTTTTTCATGCAATCTTACATGAAATAGGACATGTATTAGGGCTTGACCATGCAATAAATCCCATAGCAAACGGTACTAGTTTAGCTAGTTCTGGATATGGTGAATTAATGTATGCACACTTACTAGATACTATTAAATCCACTTCACAACGTTCCACATTAGAAACAGGTCGACAAATGGCAAAAGTTGCTAGTTTAAATATTAAAGATAGCAGTAAAGTAGTAAACTGGTCAGGATGTAGCGATATTAAAAAAATCCGTGAATTCAAAAGTCCAAGTGATAAAGTAGGTTGTATTGGTGCACCAGTTTCTTTTACTGCCTATTGCGAACAACCAAGCGGCAGTCCTGCACCAACCTATCAATGGCAACATTTAAATACATTAAACGCTTGGGTAAATTCTACCTCATTTAATTTAGCCGCAACAGTAACAGGAGCAACAACATCTACGTTCACCATTTCAAACCCAGGTGCATTGTTAAATGGGAAACCATTCAGATGTAAAATATCAAATGTAGATGGTTGCACGCTTTACACCCAAGTTGCAATACTATCATTTAATACACCATCCTTTTATGCAAATCCAACAAATGGAACAGTAAATGAACATGGCAATTATAATTTTCCTGCTCAATCAACTGATTCAACATTGCAATATAAATGGCAACAAAAATTGGCTGGTTCATCAGTTTACAATGATATTAATAATGGCGGTTATTTTAGTGGCACTACAACACAAGTATTATCAATTGGTAATACACCTTACATTTTCGACCAAAGTTATTTTCGTTGTAAAGGCACAAATACTGCGGGTTGTGTTGGTTATTCTACAGCAGCTAAACTTACTGTATATCCCACAGGTTTTGCACCAACTAATCCAACTACAAAAATCAGTGCATCTAATTTAAAAGCATCTGTTTTCCCTAATCCAAGTAGCAACTTAATTACAATTAGTTTAGATGATTCTAAATTAATTCAGAGAATTGTAGTATTTAATAGCAAAGGAAATGTCGTTATTTCAAACAGTTATAATGCGAATACAGCAACATTAGATATCAGCAGTTTTCCAACAGGTTTATACATGATAAAAATTTCCGATGGTAATTCAGAAACTACAAAAGAAATTATAATTACACATTAAATGTTTTAATTTCTTTTTAATTTCTTTGCCACGAATTTCACAAATCAACACGAATTATTTATTGAAAATTAGTGCAATTCGTGGCAAAATAAATTTTACTTGCAAACATTCTTTCAACGTCGTTTCCACAGAAAACAGTCGTTTATAAACAGTGTTTTAAACGAAATTGAGCCATTCATAAACATTATTTTATTATAAAATTATCTAAGTAATTGATTTAAAATATGGTAACCTATAGTTCCACGATTTTTACATTATTAACATATTAACGTTGACTATTCCATCTTTTTGAACGAACTTAATTCTCTATTTTCGTGAACTATGGAAGAGCAGGCAACGAATAAAAGAACTACACGTTTTACTCGCAATAAAACAGAAGATATTTCTAATTTACTCTATGGGAAAATTCCACCACAAGCACGTGAATTAGAAGAAGCTGTGTTAGGTGCAATTTTAATTGAAAAAGATGCCATTTCGTATATTTCTGATATCTTAAAGCCAGAAAGTTTTTATGTAGATGCTCATTCTACTATTTTTCGTTCTATTCAATCGCTTTTCGGAAAATCACAACCTATTGATTTATTAACGGTAACCGAAGATTTACGCAAAAGTGCAAAATTAGAAGAAGTTGGCGGTGCCTATTATTTAAGTGAATTAACCAACAAAGTTGCGTCTTCTGCAAACGTAGAATACCACGCACGTATCATCATACAAAAATTTATTCAGCGAGAATTGATCCGAATTTCCAATGATATTATTCGAGATTCTTACGAAGACACAACAGACGTTTTCGATTTATTAGATGCAGCAGAACGCAAAATTTATGAAATCACCGATAAAAATTTACGAAATTCAACTCAAGGAATTGGTCAATTAGTTTCTAAATCTGTTTTGCAAATTGATGGCTTATTAAATAGAGATGATGGTTTGTTAGATGATTCAGTTCCATCTGGTTATACAGAAATGGATAGAATGACGTCTGGTTGGAAAGCTACCGACTTGATTATTGTTGCAGCGCGTCCATCGATGGGTAAAACAGCATTCGTATTAAATTTAGCACGCAATGCAGCAGTTGATCACAACATGCCTGTTGCAATATTTTCATTAGAAATGGGTGCTGTGCAATTAGCAAAAAGGTTAATTTCTATTGAAACAGAAATCGATGCACAAAAAGTATCAAATGGAAAATTAGATAATAATGAATATGCAATTTTGCGCGATAAAGTAGAACGATTATCTCAAGCACCAATTTATATAAACGATCAACCAGCAATCAATATTTACGAGTTACGCGCGCAATGTCGCCGTTTACAAAATGCGCACGGAATTAAAATGGTTATCATCGATTATTTGCAATTAATGAGTGGTGGTGGCGACAAAGGCATGAATCGCGAACAAGAAATTTCATCTATTTCACGTTCGTTAAAAGGATTGGCAAAAGAATTAAATATTCCTGTAATTGCACTGTCACAGTTAAGTCGTGCAGTAGAATCACGTGGTGGCGAGAAAAAACCGATGCTCTCAGATTTACGTGAATCTGGATCTATTGAACAAGATGCAGATATGGTAATGTTTTTATACAGACCAGAATATTATAATTTAACAGAAGGTCAAGATGGTGCATCCTTAAAAGATGTAGCTGAAGTTATTATTGCCAAGCATAGAAATGGTCCAACAGGTAGTGTTAATCTTCGTTTCAATAAAAATTTCGGACGCTTCTATGATGCAGGTGGTTTGTATGAAGAATTCCAGGAAATGACATCGTTTAAAACGGTTCAATCTAAAGGTAATTACATGAAAGACGATGATTCAAAAAGTGACGAAAATTTTGACTTATTCTAGGTCTTCAAGATACATATACCGAAAAACAAGTATTTTAATAAAAAGTAATATTATTTGACAAACGTCAAAGATAACACTAAATTAACATTGTATTTTTGTAGTAGAAAGTTAGAAACATAAAAATCCAAATGAAACGCCTTTGCAACAGCTAGGCGTTTTTTTATGCTTTATTCGAAAAACTCTTTAAGAGTAATGATGATGTTTGCTTAATGTCATTCATGTTTTTTTCAACATCATCTTTTAATTGTTGTACAGTTTGTAAATTTAATTTGGTCAACAATATATCTAACCTAGATTGTAAAGAACCTTGTATGGTATCTAAATCTGTTCGCAAGTTTAAAAAAAACTGATCTACAATTCGCTCACCTTCTTCTTCCACAAAATGATTATTCTGTATTAAATCTTCTAATAATTCTTTAAACTTTTCATTTGCAATAGATGCAATACCTACTGATGTGTAAATATATTTTTTAAGAAACTCATCCATGTTTTAAATTATTATTCAAAGATAAATTTTCCATTTTACAACTTTGCGAATTAATTATTAAGCGATAATTATTTCTGTAGATAAATTTTTCAATCATTTAATTATATTAAACCATAACTATTCAATAAATTTGGTTTTTATCCAAAAATATGCAAAATCAAAAAAGGTGGATTGAACTCGAAGCAGATGAGAAAATTGTTCAACAATTGCAAACTGAATTAAACATTCATCCTGTTTTATGTAAATTATTAGTGCTGCGAAACATCAATACATTTGATGAAGCTAAAGATTTTTTTCGTCCAAATTTAAATAAATTACACGATCCGTTTTTGATGCGTGATATGGACAAAGCCATCACACGTATTGAAACTGCGATTGCAAACAACGAACGTATTTTAATTTATGGTGATTATGATGTAGATGGAACAACCGCTGTTTCCTTAGTATATTCTTATTTCAAAGATTTTTACGATAATATTTGCTACTATATTCCAGATAGATATACTGAAGGTTACGGCATTTCTTTTCAAGGAATTGATTTTGCAAAAGACAATAATGTAACATTAATAATTGCATTGGATTGTGGTATCAAAGCCAATGATAAAGTTGATTATGCAAACGAAAGAAACATCGATTTTATTATTTGCGACCACCATTTACCAGGTGATGTGTTGCCAAATGCAGTAGCAGTTTTAGATCCTAAAAGAAATGATTGCACCTATCCGTTTGATGAATTAAGTGGCTGTGGAATTGGCTTTAAATTGATTCAAGCATACGCAGAAAAAAATAAATTAAATGCAGAAAAAATCTATGACCAACTAGATTTAGTTGCCGTAAGTATTGCATCAGATTTAGTTCCAATTACTGGTGAAAACAGAATCTTGGCAAAGTTTGGCTGCGATAGAATTAACCAAAATCCACGTGCAGGAATTAAAGCATTGATGAGCGAATTAAAACTCAGCAGAAATCTTGATATTACCGATTTAGTTTTCATAATCGGACCGCGAATTAATGCTGCTGGAAGAATTGCACATGGCTCAGAAGCAGTTACTTTATTGATAGAAAATGATTACGAAGTTGCAATTGAAAAAACAAAAAAAGTACAACAAAATAATACTGACAGAAAAACCATCGACAAAGATATTACAGACGAAGCATTTGCGATGATTGATAACAACGAAACACTAATCCATAAAAAAACGACTGTATTGTATCAAGAACATTGGCACAAAGGCGTGGTTGGAATTGTGGCTTCACGCATGATTGAAAAATATTACAGACCAACCATAATTTTGGCATCATCGAATGGAAAAGCAGTTGGCTCTGGTCGCTCTGTGCCTGGTTTTGATTTGTATGATGCCATCGATTCGTGCAGCGAACATTTAGTGCAGTTTGGTGGACACAAATACGCAGCTGGTTTAACTATTGAGTTAGATAAAATTCAGGATTTTTCAGATGCTTTTGAAAAAATTGTAACCGAACGAATTACAGCTGATCAACAAATTCCGCAAGTTGAAATTGATGCTGAAATTGAACTCACAGATATCAACGATAAATTTTATAATATTTTAGAACAAATGGCGCCGTTTGGTCCAGGAAATATGCGACCAACTTTTGTTACCAAGGAAGTATATGATACTGGTTACAGTAAAGTGCTAAATGGCAATCACCTAAAATTAAATATTTTAAAAGATGGACAAAGTCCGAAGAATGGCGTTGGTTTTGGAATGGGAAATTATATGGAACTCATGGAACAAAAAGAAACGGTAGATATTTGTTATCAGTTGTATGCAAATGAATGGAACAACCAAATAAAAATTGAATTTAAATTAAAAGATTTAAGGTAAGTATCATGATTTTACGTTCAGAAAATTTAGTAAAAATATATGGTGGTCGAAAAGTAGTTGACAACGTTACCATTGAAGTAAATCAAGGTGAAATTGTTGGTTTGCTTGGACCAAATGGTGCTGGCAAAACAACTTCTTTTTATATGACAGTAGGATTAGTAACACCAGACCAAGGCAAAGTTTTTTTGGATGATAAAAATATTTCATCAGTAGCAATGTACAAACGTGCTAAACTTGGAATTGGCTATTTGCCACAGGAAAATTCAGTATTCAGAACGCTAAGTGTAGAAGATAACATCAGAGCCATTTTAGAATTCACCGATTTAAAACGTTCTCAACAAAAAGAAAAATTAGAAGTATTGTTAGATGAATTTGGCTTAACACATGTACGCAAAACCAAAGGAAAATTATTATCTGGTGGCGAACGCAGAAGAACCGAAATTGCGCGCGCATTAGCATCTGATCCGAAATTTATTTTACTAGATGAACCATTTGCAGGCATTGATCCTATTGCTGTTGAAGACATACAACAAATTGTAGAAAAATTAAAATACAAAAATATCGGCATCTTAATTACTGATCACAACGTACAGGAAACATTAAGCATTACTGATCGTGCATACTTATTATTTGAAGGAAAAATTTTAAAGCAAGGCACTGCAGAAGAACTCGCATCAGACGAACAAGTACGCAAAGTTTATCTTGGTCAGAATTTTGAGTTGAGGAAAAAGTACTAGTTAAAAATTTCTTTCTGTTATATAATTTACCAAATCTACAAAACCGGTTTTTGCATCAGAATCTGGTATTGTATCAATGATATCAAACGCTTTTTGTTTGTATTCGTACATCTTTTTTTGCGTGTATTCAATTCCACCATTTGTATTAATAAACTGAATCACTTCATTCACGCGCTGCTTATCTTCGTTATAATTTTTTATTGAATTTATGATCCATTTCTTTTTTTCGCTACTGCAAGTATTCAACGTATAAATTAAAGGCAACGTCATTTTACGTTCTTTAATATCGATACCACGCGGCTTGCCGATATCTTCTTCGCCATAATCAAACAAATCATCTTTTATCTGAAATGCAATGCCAATATTTTCTCCAATTAAACGCAACTTTTCAATCAATTCAATATCTGTTGTGGTAGAAGCAGCACCAACTTCGCAAGCAGCAGCAATCAGCGAAGCCGTTTTATTTTTTATAATTTCGAAATAAACTTCTTCGTCAATATCCAATTTTCTCGCTTTTTCCATTTGCAGCAACTCACCTTCACTCATGCGTTTTACAGCAGTTGAAGTAATGTGCAGCAAATTATAATTCTTTGTTTCCAGCGCAAGCAACAATCCTTTCGATAAAAAATAATCACCAACTAAAACAGCAATTTTATTTTTCCAAAGAGCATTTACTGAAAAAAATCCGCGGCGCTCATACGAATCATCAACCACATCATCATGCACCAAAGTAGCTGTGTGTAATAACTCTACTAACGAAGCGCCAATGTATGTTGATTCAGAAACTTCACCACACATTTTTGCAGCTAAAAAAATAAACATTGGACGAACTTGCTTACCTTTTCGCTGATAAATATAATAGTTTACTTTATCAAGCAAAGAAACATGGCTTCGCATCACATCGCGAAACTTTTGTTCGAATAATTCCAATTCTTTTTCAATTGGTGCTTTCAGATTATCAACCTTATTGCTCAAATGATTTTGTATTTTTGATAAAGGTAAATGTTTAATCTATCATAAAAAAATTTAATGATATGAAGATAATTAACGAAAAGATACAACAGCAAAACGGCAGAAATAGTTTGACAGACATACGTTTTACCGATGATCATAAGCTAAAACCAATCATAATTTTTTGCCACGGATTTAAAGGTTTTAAAAATTGGGGTCAC
>CALLKF010000077.1 GCA_938008535.1 uncultured Saprospirales bacterium
CTGCTTATAACTCCATCAGCAAATTTAGTGCAGCTACATTTTCATTAGAACAAGCATATGATAATAACTCAAAAACCAATACGTATATTTTTTACGATTTTCCGAATCAGAAATATGTATACTATGGTTTCAGAACCGGTGCTGATTTAATATTAGAAAATACGTTGCCGCTAATTTGTCCTACTTGTAATTCTATCAATTGGAAAGATATTGATGCAGTTACGTGCACCGGAAAAAATGACAATTCTGACTTTTATTATTTCTTCGATTTTGATGCACAAAAAATGCATATCATCTATAGAGATTACAAAAACACGAACCATCCGTCATTTACTTTTGATACTGGATTAACAATGGATTTTGCTGATGCATTCAAAGGAAAATCTGGAACAGCACAAGCAAATGAAGCATTCGATTTTAGCAAATAATTTGCACAAAAACAAAATATCATTATCACTTAAAAAATAAAAATCATGGAAAATTTATTACTCATTCTAACACTATTTATTTTCGGAATTACCGCAAAAGCGCAAGACAATAATACTATTAAAACCAATGCTACTTGTAAAGCTGGACAAGACAGAATAACAACAGAACTTAAAAAATTAGATGGCGTGTTTGATGTAAAATTCACAGCTGATGGCATCATTACTTTAGACTACAGTTCTGATGGAACACCATACAATGATTTAGTAGAAAAAATTACTGAATGTGGTTTTACAGCAAACGGAATTAAACCTAAAAATGGTGATAAAAATCTGTGCAAAAATGTGAAGAAAACAAAATAATGATATCATGTGCATTCATTTAAAACCATTGGAAGATTATTTAAAATCTAAAGACATTGCCGAAACATACAGAGGGCAAGTTTGGTCAAAGAACTGTAGAGAATGGATTTATTTTGATGCTGTATTAGAGCCACAAAAATTAAAAGAAAGATTTCATTTTGATGACACTATTATTATTCATGATTATGAAGATGTAAAGGTAGGTTCGGAATTAGGTTTGGTCTGTACTATCTGTAAAGATGCAATTATGGGTCCGCATCCAAACTCACCTCATGGCAAAGAAAAAATAAAAATCGATTAATTAATCAATATTATTAAAAACAAAATTACAAACACTTTAAAACTAAATTTTATGCTAACATTAGAACAGTACGCATCTATTTATTTACCAATGGTAACAGCTGGTGGCAACGCACAACAAGAACAAGAAATCTGCACATCGCATGGATACACATTAGCGCAGTGGCAAGAAGCTAAAGACTTTTACACCGCAAAAATGATGGATGTGAATGATGGCGGAAAAACGGCAATGGCATTTTCTGCTGCCATGATGAAAGGTGCTGCACCAGCGCCACAACCACCACAAAATCCAGTACCTGGTGATTTTACTGCAACTGAAGTTGCTGTGTATTTAAGTGAGTTTGATATACAAATGATTGAATTTACAAATGCTCAAATGCGTCAGCATATTGTGTTGCAACTTGGTTATGAAGCAAAAGATGATTTTGAAAAAAATTACATCAACGGTAGAGTACATATTTCTATCAACGATCAAGGTTATAGTATTTATGGCGGTGTTTCTAAAGTGGAACTTAGCAGCAATTCCGTAAAGTTTATTTTTGATGAAGAAGGCAAAGAGCGCATGCAATGCAACAGTGTAACTGCATCTTTTCAAATTGACGGCAAGCTGTATAATTATTTAAAAAGAAAAATGCAGTTTATGTATAAAAACATGCTGGAAATAAAAACAGAGCAGGCACCAACAAATTATGTAGTAAATGGAATTGCATTAAATGATGAATGGATTTCTTTTAAAACTTCTGCTACTGATATAAGCATTCGTCCGAATTTGCAAAACCTGAAAGAAACAGGAAAATACGGAACTGTTGTTTTTGTAGATTTTGAATCATCAACGATTGGTCAAAATGAAGATGAATTGAAATTATTAAAAGAAGCAGAAGCAAGTTTAAAAGATTCTATAGAATATGACTTATCATCTGTGATGGCATTGCATACAACCAGCGATGAAAAGCGCAGATTCTTCATTTATTCTTCTTTAAACCAAAATGATTTTATGTTGCGTGTGAATGATGCGTTTCGATTATTGCCACAAATGCCATTAAATTTTTCTGGTGGTGACGATGCAAATTGGAATAATTACACAGCATGTTTAGAGGATTTTAAAAAGCAATAAACTATTGATTTGCTGTTAATTGCGAACGAATAAAACGAAACACTACTCACAAAATTAAAATACTACGTTTGCTAGTGTTTCTGTAAACAAACAACTTTACATTAACAAAAAAAAATATAACTATGAAATCACAAAACAACAAAATGAATGCAATCAGAAGAACATGTTTTATGTCGTTATTCATTACAATTATTACATTGCTAAGTTCTTGTGCACAAGATCCAACAGAATTTCTGGAATATCATAAAATGGTTTTTTGGTTTAATGAAGAAACATACGTAAAACTATTAGACGATGGAGCCGAAACGCTTACATTTTATGTAGACAATGAAGTGGTGGCAACAACTACTGTAGATGATGTTTTTTGGACAACTGCACCTTCTTGCGATGACAGTACTGCAATAACTGCAAATGTACTCATAAGTAACAAACGAAATAAATTCGTATTTACAGTAAAAGACCAAACTGGTTTTGTATACTATTATGATATTAAAACCACCATCCATCCACTATCCTGTAATGCAATTGAAATGGGACCAAATATTAATTTAAAATAATAAAATCAAACTACAATGGAATTAGTATTTAAAAACAAAAGAAAAATTACTAGTGAAAACTATAAAGAATTAGCACATATTTATTTAGAACAAATGGCAATTTGTGCTACAGCTGGCTTTGGAAAAGAATATACAACACCAGAACATTTATTAGAACAATGTGGCGATGGCAATATAGAAGATGGTTATGCACTTTTATTTGATGTTGTTGATGCTAACGACCAATATAAAATATTGTATGACTGTTGGCTATATCTGTTTGATGAAACAGCGAATGTGTTTTTTACAGGCACAACAAACGATGTAAACGCTGGTATGTCACAATCCTATTTTGAAGATTACACCGATGGCGAAAATACACAATTAACGGAAGCATTACAAAAAGCTTACAACAAAATATTTTAAATTTTTAAACACTTAAATTACATAAAATGAAAACAATGAAAATTGTCATAGTATTTGCATTAGCATTAGGTATTGTAAGTTGCAACAAAGAAAAAAATGAACCAGTTGTTATAAAACAACGTCAAACGGTACTAGACTCTATACAACGAGATTTTACAGAAACCATATCAAATGGCTCACCTGGTGCTTATGCAGTTGGTTATAGTTTTAAAACAACCAGTAAAGGTGTAATCAATCAACTTGCTTTATCTACACCATCAATTGGTGTTTATAAAATTTACATAATAAATACGATTACAAATGCTAAAGATTCTGTCACAGTAAACATTACTGCTGCTGATACTGGCAAAACAATTTTTAATGGCATTACACCTTTAGTAACCAATGCTAATGACATTGTTCGAATCAGTTTTAATGATTTAGATAAACCACAATATCAATATCTGAGAGTTGCAGGAATGAAACAAACTTATGGTGATATTGTTTTAAATGGCTATGCTTTTCAAGCACAAGCAACCTCTTCTATAATCAATTATGCACTTAGCTATGGTAGTTCAAATGATTACACATTTGGTGGTGTTGGTTTTACTTTTGAGAAAGATTAACTAAAAATCAAAAAACAAAACTATGAGTCAAAAATTAATCATACTACTTATTGCATGCAACATCTTATTTGTTGCATGTAAATCCAACAAAACAGATAGTACTAAAACAACTATCGAGCAAAACATGGATGAAATAAAATCATCTACCTCAGAACAAGGCAAAGCAGGCAAAGGAAAAGTTACGCTGCAATGCAATGGGAAAACTTACGAAATAAATGGTGTTTGTGGCGCAGTAACATCTATGGGAACACTAACAATTGCTGTTCCTGACGACAGTTTTCCTGCAAAAACATTTACTATCAATTTTACAACTGAGAAGATGCCAAGTGCAACATCATCTTATACTATCGTAAAATCAAATTTTGATGACAAAGATGCGTCTCATGTCTCTTTAAGTTATGCTGATATGCGTAGTACATCAACTATGATTTGGGAAAGTGATGACAAAACTGGAAAATTAGAATTTACGGTTAATGGCAATGAAATCAAATGCTCTTTCTCAAATCTTAGTTTACAGCCAAGTGATTTTTACAACAAAGGCGAACTCAACGCAAAAGCTACCATTTCTGGTGAATTTACGCTTTACAAAAATTAAAAATAGCATGACTAAAAACTTAAAAAATATTTCTTTTGATTTTGTAGATGATTATTCTATTGATGATAACAGCATAAGTAAGTTATCTGACATTCAGAAAGCACAATTGAAATCTTGTATGCAATTAAATAATTACAAAGATTTTGTTAATGAAGATTTTGATATCGATAACACCGAACACCTATTCAGAGAAGAATTAGGTGGCTGGGCTTTTGCATCTTTGTATCATATTATCAATGAAGACGCAAAAGAAATTCTGTTTGACTTTTGGAGTTATAATGAAGAAGATGGAATTATTTTTATGCATAATTCTACAAATCATATTGGAATATTTATGACGCAATTTAATTTTGAACGTGCTATAGAAAATGAATTCAATAAAGATTTACCAGATAATTTTACGCAGCTATTACAAGATGCTTATTAACAAGAAAAAAAATATTATATCATTAAAATTATAAAAATGAAAAAACTAAAAATCGTAGTTCCTATGTTGTTATTAATATTGGCTACAACCATCAGCACAAGTTGTAAAAAAGACAAAACAAAAGTGCAAACGCAATTACCATCGAACTACACCAACCAAGGAACTATTACTGTAAAGAGCAAAAATATTTCAATTTGTATTTACGACAATAATACAGAAGATGGCGATATTGTTGACTTATTCTTTAATGGAAATACGTTGATAAGTAATTATGAAATTTTGAACGCAGAAAAATGCTTTAATGCAACATTAGAAAATGGCAACAACTGGATCGGTATCAACGTTGATAATGAAGGCACGAGTCCGCCTGCTTCTGTTACCGTAAAAATAAATGACGGTGTTACAGAACAAGAATTTGATATTGATGGTGAAGTTGGACAACCTGGCGGCTACATCATCAAACTATAAAACCATAAAACTTTGAAAATCTTGTTTTCTTTTTTTTAAGAACCACTAAAATAATTTTTAGGTATGATAAAAGAAATAGCGAAAGATGATACTATTCTTTATGTAATTCCTTCAAAAGATAAGAGCTGTCAAACAATCTATCTAACTAAAAGCAAATCAGCATGGATAACTATAACATGGCTTTCTGATGAATTGATAAATTATTCGCAAAATCAGTATCAATCACTATTTAATTTGCATCCTAATGAAAGAGGAAAAGTTGTAATGCATGATGAAGAAGTGCAATCACCACGCTGGCACAAAAGCTATATGCATAGACCAATGCGCAATGCAATTCATGCAAAAAAGAGTTACATGTATGCAGGCAAAAACATCGAGCATGAAAGTATGGATTTACCAAATCTCTTTCAACCATACCTTGATTTTATAAATAAAAACGAGCGGATCGACCAATATAATCAAGTGATTGTAAACTGGTATTTAAATGGACAAGATTACATTGCAGCACACAGTGATTGTCAAATAGACATGAAACCAAATGCTGAAATTTCAATTATTACTTTATGTGAGCAAGAAAAACATTGTCGTGAATTACGTTTTACACCAAAGAAAATAAACGGCTTAGAAAATGATGCAATCTATAACCATGTAAAAATATCAACTATACATGGCAGCATTATTACGATGTATGGCGACACACAAAACAAATTCAGGCATAAAGTACCAAAAGCATTAGATATAGACACATCGCGAATAAGTATAACCTGTAGAAAATTTTAGAATAAAACTACACTACAATTTTGAGTTAATAAAATTTGCTCAATTCATTTTTTGTAAGCGAAGCAGCAATGCTTCGTTTTTTTATTTACAGAACTTAACTAATATTTCTATAATTTGAAATCCATTGATACGCGACAAAGCCAATAAAATAAACTGTTCCGATGATGATGCCTAAACCTTCATTAAAATAGCATACTAACAAAGCCAACAAACCAACTGCTGCTAAACCAAATGTATAGTATGTCATAAAACCAACTCGTTTGCGTTCACTCATCGAGTAAAAACGGCTCAATGGAATTAAAACAGTTGCTGCAAACAAAGCAATATAAACCAACATACTGTAATCTAAAACAAAGTATAAAACAAAATCAGTCCAAAAAGATGGTAATCGAATATCATCCCATCCCGCTGCATCACCATCTCTGCAATCAAAATCTGAAACAAGTGTTAATAAGGTGGTCAATAACCAAAATGAAGAGGCACTGATTGACAATCAAGAATTTTCACAGCGGCAAAAAAAACCTATTGCGATTACCAATGTCAAAGTAGAAAATACAACCAGATTGCCAGATTCTTCAATCATAAGTTTTAGTGAATTAAAAATAGGTGATTCTTGTTCAGATAAAAGTTTAAATAATGCTATCAAAAAAATATATGAAACAGGTTATTTTGCTAACATTACTGCTAAATGCAATGCACTGGGAGTTGTATCGATCAAAGTGGCAGACCAATATATGGTAAATCAAGTAGCTTTTGAGGGTAATAGTAGGGTTACTGATAAAGATTTACTTGCTGTTGTCAGCCTTGATTCTAGAGATTCATACTCAGAGTTTAAAGTTAACTCTGATATGGAAAAGCTTCTTGCTGAGTACCATAAGCGTGGGATGTACGGTACAATTATAACTCCAAAAATGATTAAACTTGACCATAGTAGGGTCAATATTATTTATAACATTAATGAGGGAAACAAAGCAAAGATTAAAAAAATCAATCTAATTGGTAATCAAGCTTTTTCAACAAAAAGCCTCAAAGAGATTCTAGTGTCAAGAGAAACAGCTTGGTTCAGGTTCTTATCATCTACTGATATGTTTGAGCATAATAAAATGGAAATGGACAAAATGCTTTTAACGCAGTATTACAATAACAATGGTTATGCAGAATTCAAAATCACTAATGTGATTTCTGAATTGTCCACAGATCAACAAGGATTTGTGATAACCTTTGTTTTGGATGAAGGGCAAAAGTATAACCTTGGTAAAATTTCAGTTGACAATTCTGTGCCAGAGCTCAGTTTGGCTAATCTCCAAAGAATTGCGAATAATCTCAAAACTGGAGAACTTTTTAACCGTGGCAAAATCGATGCAGTACTTGAAGCTATGATTAAATATACTGGTCGGGTTGGATACGTTTTTACTCAAGTTATACCGGAACTGCAGCCTAATTCGAAAACCTCAGAAGTCGATATTATTTTTAAGGTCAGCAAGGGTTCGAGAGTTTATATAAACAAAATTGATATTATAGACAATGTCAGAACAATGGATAAAGTAATCAGGAGAGAATTGCTAATCCAAGAAGGCGATCCGTTTAATATGGAACTGTTAAACATATCAGAAAATAGATTGAATAGGTTGGGTTATTTTAGTGAGGTAACTATTAAACCCCAACTTCTTGGTATTGGAGATAATCAAGAAGAATTGTCGATCACTAATCCCGATCCAATCTTGCCGTATAATAACGACAAAGTTGATCTCAAAGTCAAGGTCAAGGAGCGTAGTACTGGAAAATTAGATTTCAAAATTGAATATAATGGTAGTCAAGGTGCAATGTTAGGAGTTTCTGGGGGAGAAGATAATGTTCTTGGTACTGGCAAAACAGTTGATTTCAGTATTCAACGTGGTAGCAGAACATTCAAAACAGTTGTTGGAGCATCTGACCCACGTTTCATGGATAAAAACCTTATGGTTGGTTTTGATTTGTTCTATATAACTGAAAAGCCAGAGGTAAATTCCAATATTAAAAATACTGATGATAAAAAAGATGGTAAAGCAAATGTCAACAAAGAAATTAAATATAAAACTCAGAGTTATGGAGTCTCTTTAAAAACTGGCTATTCATTATCTGACTATTGGTATCAAACACTAAATTATACCATATCCAAAAACAGTATGATGAATATTGAGGAAAGTTCTTCAGATTATATAAAAGCGCAGCCTAGAAAAAGAATCATCTCTTCGGTTGGCCACTCTACAACTTACAATAAAATTAGTGGCTTGACCTTCCCAACTGGTGGTTATAAGTTTAGACTGTCTCAGGATATTGCCGGTGTTGGTGGTGATGAAAAATTTATTCGACATAAAATATATGCTTCATATTACTATCCGTTATATAAGCAGGATATAATATTGGGATTAATTGCTAAAGCTGGATTAATTCATGGATATGGTGCTAAGCAGGTTGACTTTATAGATGGATTCTTGATGGGGTATGAAAGTTTTGCTGGATTTGACGCTAGCGGGATTGGTCCAAGAGATAAAAAAACCCAGGATGCCCTTGGAGCGAAAAAGCATTATAATGGTATCGCCCAACTCACTTTCCCTATTGGCGGAAAAGAACTGAGCTTAAGAGGGGTGGTATTTAATGAAATCGGTTCTGCTTTTGATATTGATATACCAAAAACAAATCCAGCTTTAGCAAAAGATGGGTTCTATAATGATCGATATATGCGTGCATCATATGGTGGTGGTCTCATTTGGGATTCACCTCTTGGTACTATTAGGGTTGATTATGCAAAAGCTTATCGTAAAAAACCTTATGACCAAACTAAATACTTCCGTCTGATAATCGGTGTTGGTGATGAAGATTAAATAATCGCAAAGTTTTTGTT
Organism: uncultured Saprospirales bacterium; assembly: GCA_938008535.1. Classification (GTDB taxonomy): domain Bacteria; phylum Bacteroidota; class Bacteroidia; order Chitinophagales; family JADIYW01; genus JADJSS01. Next base: position 8,924 of record CALLKF010000077.1, read on the forward strand.
CTAGAACAAAAAAGTATGGTAGATTAGATTACAATTAAACTGCTAGAATTCCATCTCTCTCTTGAGATATGGATGCCAAATATAGCAGAGCCAAAAAATCCATTACAAGTAGATTTATATAATCTGTTTTGCTTGAATAATGTTTTGCAACAGTCAAGCAAAACAGAAAGATTAAATAAGTTATTGGTGATTTTACTGTTGATTTAGTTTTAGTTCTGGTAAAATTTACTCAGCTATCCAATATAATTTTTATTTTGCTTTTTAAATTGAATTCTAATTTAAAACCTTGGAGTGATATAAAAAGTAGATGCATAAACGTATAATATGCGATATGACTTAAATAAAAGAGGAAATTCAAATTAATAGTATGCAACAATTAGAAAAAGATAATATCTCATCCGAAAAAGGGATATTGCGTTATCTTTCAGCAGGTTTGATTAGAGGTATAGGGCCCTCGACGGCAGTCAAAATTGTTGAAATGTTTGGCACTAAATCGCTTGATATAATTGCAAATCATAGTGAGCGTTTGGGAGAAATACCAGGAATAGGTCCTCAAAAAATAAAAACTATTGCTGAAAGTTGGGATAAGCAAAAAGATTTACAGGATATAGTTTTATTTCTTGAGAGATATGAAATAAGTCTTTGGTTTGCAATTAAGATATATAAACATTATGGCAACGATGGATTGCAAATAATTAGAAAAAATCCTTACCAACTTGCTTCTGACATTAAGGGTATTGGTTTTGTTTCTGCTGATAGAATTGCTCTTAGTTTGGATATTCCATATGACTCACCAATTAGAGCTAAAGCAGCTTTAGAATATATTTTAACAGAAACAATTAATGGGGGGTCATGTTGTATTCCGGCTAATGAGCTAATCAGGAATACGGTCAAAAATCTTAATGTACCACCTGAGGTTGCAATCAATGCTCTTTGTGATGGTATCAGTGATAATTATTTTATTGCAGTTGATCAAGTAAGTAATCAACGATTAACTTCGATATCTTTTTCCGATAAAAATGGAGAAATAACCAAAGAAAAAATTCAAAGTATTTTACATCAAGCAATCGATGTTAGGACGATCAAAAGTCGAATGGTAGTATCAATGTTAGATGGAATCAAAGATGACGAGGTGGAAATTGAAACATACCCTATGATATTTTTGGCGCCATATTTTTACATAGAAAGAGGCATAGCTAAAAGAATAAAAGAATTATCGGATTTCCCATCAATTTTTAGTGGTAAAATTGATATTGCTAGCAGTATAGAATGGCTACAAGGTAAATATGGGGTACTTTTAGCTGAAGGTCAAAAAGATGCTTTGAAAACAATTTTGAATAATAAAGTGAGTATTGTAACTGGTGGGCCAGGAACTGGAAAAACGACTTTAGTACTATCGCTTTTGCGGATTTTAAGAGAGTTTATGCCAGATAGACAAATAAAGATTAAGCTTGCTGCACCAACCGGAAGAGCGGCAAAGAGGCTGGGTGAAAGTACTTATTCCACTGCTTTGACTATCCATCGGCTTTTGGAATTTGACCCGATTCAAATGGGGTTTCGTTATCACGATCGCAATCTGCTTTCATGCGATTGGCTGATATTAGATGAAAGTTCGATGATTGATGCTAAACTTATGTATGCTTTACTTAAGGCTTTGCCGCTGGGTCTCCATTTGGTTATAGTGGGTGATACTAACCAGCTACCGTCGGTCGGCGCGGGTCAAGTTTTATCTGATATGATTGGGTCACATACTTTGCCAGTAGTACATTTAACGCAAATTTTTAGGCAAGCTGTGATGAGCGAAAT
>CALLKF010000078.1 GCA_938008535.1 uncultured Saprospirales bacterium
AATTTTTTCAATATTTGGTGATGATAAAGGGAAAATACGTTCTACACCAACACCATTCGATAATTTACGAACCGTGAAAGTTTGTGTTGCACCAGTTCCTTTGCGTTGAATCACATCGCCACGGAAAATCTGAATACGCTCTTTAGCACCTTCAATAATTTTGTAGTGTACATTTATGTTGTCACCTGCTTTAAAATCAGGATGACCTTTTGATTCTGTTAATTTTTTAGTTAATTCTTTTACCTTGTCCATTGCTATTATTTTTAAACGTGTGCAAAGATACGCAGATTTTTACAAATATCCATGTTAACTAATCATTTTGTAATAAATCTGGTCTGCGCTGTTTGGTTCGCTCCAAAGCTTGCTGATTGCGCCATTCTTCAATCTTTTTTTCGTGACCAGAAAGCAGAATTTCAGGCACTTTCCAGCCGTTATAGTCTGCAGGTCGCGTGTAAACAGGTGGTGCCAGCATATTATCTTGGAAAGAATCACTCAAAGCAGACGTTTCATCATTCAACACACCAGGAATTAATCGGCCAATGGCATCAACGATAATCGCAGCAGGCAATTCACCACCAGAAAGCACATAACTGCCAATAGAAATTTCTTTGGTAATAACATGTTCACGCAATCGTTCGTCGATGCCTTTATAGTGACCACAAAGAATAATAATGTTTTCTTTGAGAGAAAGTGTGTTCACCATTTTTTGTTCCAGCAATTCACCATCTGGTGTGGTGAAAATGATTTCGTCGTACCTTCGTTCTTTTTGTAATGCTTCAATACATTTTAGAATCGGTTCGATACACATCACCATGCCTGCGCCACCACCAAACTGGTAATCATCTATTTGCTTAAATTTTTTGGCAGAATAATCATGAAGATTATGAAGATGAACTTCTAACAGATTACGTTCATTGGCGCGCTTAAGAATAGAATGTTCAAAGAAACTTTGCAATAAATCTGGAACTGCTGAAAGTATATCGATACGCATAAGAGTCGTAAGTCGTGAGTGATGAGTCGTGAGAAAAATTTCTCAGACAAAAATACATTTTTATTTAGAAATGAGTTTCTTATACTTTTTTACTTTGTGAATACCAACACCTAATTGTGGTAAACCAATTGATAGCAATGCTGTGCTTGGTAAAACTCCAAATGCAATTGGAATTGCGTATGCGATTGTTGCAAATTCTTTATTTTGGTTTACATTATTATTTATATCGTGAGCAATTATTCCTGTTAATATGAACGAACCAAGTAAACCAGCACCACCAATAGCTGTAAATACTGCACCAGAAATTTTTAATCGTTTCGCTTTTACTAAATCACTTAATTCTGTTTCTTCGTTAGTTGCCAATAAATTTTTCGATACGACTAAATTTTTATTGGCTGATAGGTGGGTGCATGCAGTAGTGAAATTAAAATAGCTTGTTTCATTTTTACTAGAAAATGAAGTTTCGCTAAAGATAATTTTTGCAAAAAGTATAAACAATATGAGTAATGAATTTTTCATCACAATTAGTAAGTAAATAAGATTCTTTTTGGATAAAATGGTATTTCAGAAGTAAAATATTGTATGTCATAATAAGGTGTAATTATTGCTTTTGTAATTCTATTTTCACTATCGAATTCATAATTAAAATCTGCATATTTTATATAATTTGAAATTCCAGGATAGAGATATTCGCCATCAAAAATTTGAGTTATGTAAATAGACTTAACTAATTTAGTTTTAATATTCGGAAGAGGAATTCTGCTCACAATATCCTTAAATAAATGTGTACTTTCACTATTTAAACCATCTACAGGATGAATTATTCCTGATAATTGCATTAGATTGCAATTATTTTCTTTTTCATCTAATATAATTGTGTATTTAATATGTTTTACGAGTCCGTCAGGATGTCTGCCACTTTCAACAGTTATGGAGTCATTATTTGCAGTTTTAAAATCAAAACTTAATAAAGATGAATTAACGGAACAGCAAAGATTTGTCGAGGCAAAATGAGAAAAGTGTGTATATGGTGTTGAAAAATTAGAGTACATTAATTCATTATTTGCACCAAAACCAATTAATGTAGGTTCGTCTAATTGTAAACTATATTCATCGTGAATTTCAGATATTCTGTTATTACTATCGAATTTTATTATAGAAACATCATTGCTATCAGAGTACAGATAATACATTCTTTTGTAAGATAGATATTTCTTAGAATTGAATAAGTCATGATTAAAAATTACAGAAGTAAAATTGGAAGTAGCAGCATCAATAATATGTACACTATCAAAATAAATTCCAGCTGAATCTGGAAATAAATGAATAGTTTGTGTAGTTACATAATTTCTTGTTGCAGTATCTAAATCTTGGTAAATAATAGATTTTGGTGTTGTGTTAATTACTGAATTATTTCTGTTTGCATTTTCTTTTTTACAACCAAAACTAAGAATTACAACAAACAAGCATAAGTATCGTAGCATTTTCATAATCTATATTTCTACAAATATAATACATATTTATTAAAGTGTAAGCAGACAAATTTATGTAAATGTAAATTGGAATAAGATTGATTTTTATTCTAAATAATTGAAAATAATAGTGTTGTGCTATATGTTTTTGATCGTTTGTAAACGATTAAAACACCTCTAAAAAACCATCTGGCAAATGAATAGAAACAGTTTTGCTTTTTGTATCTATATTTTGGATAAACGTATCGTTCAACGGAATCAGAATTTCTTTCTTGTCTTGAAAGATTTGTGCTAAATATTGTTGTGGAAATTCAATGATTTTATCAATTTTTCCAAGTTCGCCATGCGTTTTATCAATCATCATAAATCCAACAATTTCCTGGTACGGATCATCTTCCAGAATTTCAGTCAAATCTTCTTCTTTGGCAAAAATTGGTTTTCCTTGTAGTAAAAAAGCCATCTCTTTCGTGGTAATATCTTCCAGAGAAATAATAGCTTGCGAATCTGTATTTATATCTTTAGACAAAATAAAATAGGGTAGGTTCTCAATAAAAATAATCTTCATGGCTTCAAAGTCATCCATATAAAATGCATCAACAGCAATTCTCAAATGACCTTTGTAGCCGTGTGTTTTCAGTGCTTTTCCTATTTTTATTAATTCCATTGTTTCTATAAATTAAAAAATCTCAACCAAAGTTGAGATTTTTAATGAATATTAGTTTGTTTATTATTCAGCAGCTTTTTCTTCTGTTGCATCTGCAGCAGCTTCAGTAACTTCTGCTTTCGCTTCTTCAACTGTTTCAACTACTTCTGCTTTTACTTCTTCAACAACATCCGTTGTAGCTTCTGCTACTTCTTCAACTGGTGCTTCTACTTCTTTTACTTTTGCTGGTGTGTTTACTGCAGCTTCAATTTTAGCTCTTTTTGCAGCATCAGCTTTTGTTTTGTGGTCAATTGCTTTGCCTTCTTTTTGCTCTAACCAAGCAGCAAATTTTGTTTCAACATCTTCTGCTTTCACAACGCCTTTTGCTACACCACGTAATAAATGTTTTTTGTACAATGCACCTTTGTACGATAAAATTGCTTTTACAGTATCGGTTGGTTCAGCACCACTTTGTAACCATTTTACTGCTTTGTCTACATCTAAAATGATAGTTGCAGGAATAGAAGTTGGATTGTACGTTCCAATTTGTTCGATGTGACGACCATCTCTACGAGCACGTGCGTCAGCTGCTACAATTTTGTAAAAAGGAGAACCTTTTGAACCATGTCTTTGTAATCTTAATCTTGTTGCCATATAAAAATATGTTTTAAATTTTTAATTCCTGTTTTTGTCAATATTGACGGTCAGGTTTTGAATTTGAGGTGCAAAGATAGCAATTAATTCATTAACTAAAGAATGAAACAAGTAGAAAATGATGTTATTTTAACATTTAGTTCGTTCGTCTTTCTCACAACTTACAACTCACAACTCACGACTAATCACCACTTCTTTCGGTAAAAACTTACTCGTGTCGCCACCACCAATAATAATTTCGCGTACAATAGTAGATGAAATTGCCGATAATTCTGGTGATGATAAAATCAAAAATGTATCCAATTCTGGTTCCATCATTTTGTTTAGCTGTGCAATCGTTTTCTCATATTCAAAATCGGCTGATGAACGAATGCCACGAATAATATACTTTGCATTTTTTTGCTTACAGTAGTTGACAGTCAATCCTGTATATGATTCTACTTTAACTGTTGGTTGATTCTTGAAAACCTCTTTAATCCAGGCAACTCGCTGTTCCAATGGAAACAAATATTTCTTCTGTGTGTTGATGCCGATGGCAATAATTATTTCGTCAAACAATGGAACGGCGCGCGTCACAATGTCAACGTGACCAACCGTAATTGGATCAAAAGAACCTGGAAAAATAGCAATCTTGTTCATGTTGTAAATGTAGTAAAAAATTGAATTATGCTATTGGAAATATAGATGCCTTTTATAAAGTTTTCGCTATGCGCTTTTGCTTAAACGTTGTCGCTGTCTGGCTGAGTTTATCGAAGCCATCGGTTAGTAGTCCTTCGATAAACTCAGGAAGACAGGTTTGGTGGTTCAATTCTATTTAAAAAATCCTTGCTGCCACAATGCAAATATATCCATCATAACTGCAATCGTGTAATGCAAAAATACGCTCAAAAAAATAGTGCGTGTATTTAAACTCAAAAAACCTAAAACACAACCAGTAATAATGGCACCAACACTTTCACCAAACGGTTTGCCAAAGTGCGACATACAATATGGAATCATGGCAATAAAAATAGAGTAATAGCCAAATTTATGTTTAATCGTGTGCAGCATAAAACCACGAAAGAAAAACTCAACGAATACAAATTGAAAGAAATACAAAAATTCCCAAAATAGTAATTGATTAATTTTGCTTTTATCTGAAATTTTAAACAGTGGATAAAAATTTTGAAAACTAGCTGTTTTTGAAGCTAAGAACACTACAGGCAACATCACTAAAATAAATGTTACATAAATTCCATAATGCTTAAATGCAATATTGAAGGTTAAGCCATTATCGGAAAGTTTTTCCTTGTAAATGACTTTTATGATAAAAATAGGTACTAAGAAAAATAGAAAAAAACAAGAGAATACCCAATGAAATAAATATTGCAATTGCTCGCTTCCAAAAAATAAAATTTTTGCTTTATAGTTGTTGGCAAACGTTGATAAACCTATTTGGTTCAATAAATCACTAAAATCATTTAATGCGATATAATAATGATAAATGGTAAGAATTAAAGCAGTAGATATTGTTGTGATTACAATTTTTTTATCAATGTTGATGGCATCAATATTAAAGTAATTTTTAAATGATTGACTGAGTTTATTCATTTTTTAAATGTACATATTTCTTGTTAAACGAATTCTTATAAATTACCAAATTTTAAAATTCAGAATTATTCAATTCTATAATTCTATAATTCACCAATTAATTCCTATCTTTGCACCTCAAAAATCAACGTTAAAAGTGGTAATTCCTGATTTAAGATTACTTTCTGGTAGAAATACACTTTATCTTTCTCAAAAGATTGCGGAAAGCTATGGCCAAGATTTAACACCAGTTGAAGTCATGCAATTCAGCGACGGCGAGTTTGAGCCAGTAATTACCGAAAGCATTCGTGGCTCTTATGTTTTTTGTATTCAAACTACTTCTGCACCAGCTGACAACTTAATGGAATTGTTACTGTTGTTAGATGCTTCTAAAAGAGCATCAGCAGGTTATGTAGTTGCAGTGATGCCATATTTTGGATTAGCTCGACAAGACAGAAAAGATAAACCACGTGTAGCAATAGGTGCGAAGTTGGTAGCCAACATGTTGGTAGCTGCTGGTGCACAGCGTATCATGACGATGGATTTGCATTCACCACAAATTCAAGGTTTCTTCGATATTCCAGTAGATCATTTAGAAGCAAACGCTATTTTTATTCCTTATTTAAAAGAATTAGCACTTGACGATTTAGTGTTTGCTTCACCAGATGTTGGCGGAATTAAACGTGCAAGAAGCTATGCACGTCAGTTCGATGCAGAATTAGTGATTTGCGATAAACACAGAGCAAAATTCAACGAAATTGAATCCATGCGCTTAATCGGCGATGTAACTGGCAAAAATGTAATCTTAGTAGATGATTTAATTGACACTGGTGGAACTTTATGTTCTGCAGCAAATTTAATCATGGAAAAAGGTGCGAAAAGCGTGCGTGCATTAATTACACATCCAGTTTTATCTGGCAAAGCATACGAAAAAATTGAAGCATCTGCTTTAACAGAATTAGTAGTTTGCGATACCATTCCATTAAAACAAACTTCACCCAAAATAAAAGTGCTATCGGTAGCGTCTCTGTTTGCAAGAGCCATCCGAAATGCACACGAGTATAAATCTATTAATTCATTATTCATTCAAAAAAAGTAAAATTTTTATGCAAACAATTACCATTAGCGGAAAAGCAAGACAAGGCGTAGGTAAAGTAGCCACTAAAGCAGACAGAGTTGCAGGCAACATTCCATGCGTATTGTATGCGGGAAACGAGGTGGTGCACTTCACTTCAACTCTATCAGATTTGAGAGGAATCCTGTACACACCTAAATTCTTCAAAGCCATCATCAACATTGACGGTGTAACACACGAAGCATTATTAAAAGATGTACAAGCACATCCTTTAACAGAACAAATCTTACACATCGATTTTCACAAATTAACACCAGGCGTTAAAGTAATTGTTGAAATTCCAATTAAAGTGGTGGGTTCTTCACCAGGTGTAAAAGAAGGTGGTAAATTATTAGTGAAAGTTCGTAAAGTAAAAGTAAAAACATTACCAGAACATTTAAAAGCTAATATTGATGTAGATATCACACCTTTGAAATTAGGTCAGTCGTTTAAAGTAAGAGACATCAAAGAACCAAACTTTGAAATCTTAAACTCTATGTCAATTCCATTGGTATCTGTAGAGATAACAAGAGCATTGAAATCTGCTGCAACAGATGCTGCAAAAGCAGAAACAGCTGCAAAGAAAAAATAAACCATTGTAGTTTATACCAATTAAAGTCCGTATCGTTTTCGATACGGACTTTTTTGTTGTACATAAAACCGAGCAATCTTTCTTTTTTATTGAAAAGAACAAAAAATGGATGCATCATCTGAACTAGATGACCGTTTAATCATTAAAACAACCGTTTACTCATTGCTTATAACAAATGTTATTTTTAGCATGTAAGTTTATGCATAAGAAAATTCATTGTATTTAAAACGCATTAAACCAGTCTGCTATGAATGAAATTTATGATGAACTCAATAGCTTGTTTACCAAAATTATTGAAAATAAGCAATCGCTTACCTCTTTTGAAAACCTAAACTATGAAGAGCTGCAACAAATTTGTGATGATTCAACACAAATGACGACCATCATAGATTTTAACAACTACTCTATAAAGTATTGCAACAAAAGTGCTTATAAGTTTTTAGGTGTCACACAAGATGATATAACTAAACTCGGCTTTAAGTACATCTTAAAACTCGTGCATCCAGAAAACATGAGCATTGTGCAAACCTTTATTAAATACTTCAATGATAACAGCAATCACGATAAAATTCTGTCACACACTTTTTACATAAAGTCTAAAAACGGCTGGGAATGGACCTATGCCTGCGTAAAGCCAGTTGCTTTCAATGAAAACGGAAGCGTGAAATATCTATTAGGCGTTGGTTGCAGTATAGATGATTTACTGAAAACAAAAAGCCAGTTTAAAACACTCAAAAAGAACCTTGATTTCTATGAAGTCAACATGGATAAATACCAGCAACTAACCTTAAGAGAAAAAGAAGTACTCAGATTGATAGCAGAAGAACACACGTCAAAAGAAATCGGAACCAAACTCTACATCAGTCCGCTGACCGTAGATACCTATCGCAAAAACATCATCGACAAACTAGATGTTAGAAGCTCCATCGGTTTAGTCAAATACGCCATGCTCTTCAACATCATGTAAAAATCAGATACCTAAATTCTGGTATCTGCAAGCAAAATAATCCACCCAAATTTTCCATAAATTCTGGAATTGTGAGTATGAAAGATTGTGTGGAAATTTATCAAAACTAATTTAGAAATCTAATAAACCAATGCTATGAAAAATTACTTACTAAAATTTGCACTAATAATTTGTTCAATGTATTTCTGCAAAAATTCCCATGCAATACCATCGAGTATTAAGCAAGTTCCGGAATCGCAAGTTCTTAATAATACACCTAATCAAGATTCTAACGGACTGACAAAAGAAGAAGTAGTATCAGCACTAAAAAAGAAAGATTCAATAAATAAAGCTATTGATGGATATGTTTCAGAACGTACTTTGAAGTCGAATGAGTTGATATTAAGTATCTTGTTAATTATACTTGCTAGTGCGTTGTTTTTAGCAGAGATAATTATTTTTTATAAAGGGCTTCTTTCATCAAGTCAGATATCTAAGTTATTACTACTGACATTTATAATTTTTGCAACTTTATTTCTTATTGCTGTTGGATATAGTAATGAGCAAATAGCACCTGCTATGGCGCTTTTTGGCACTATCGCAGGTTATTTACTTGGTAAATCTCCTTCTACACCTGATAAACTTTTAGTGCAAGATATAACACAATCATTGAATGGGTCAGTAGAATTAACTATTGAAAATGCGACAGATTTTGTTTCATTGGATTTAACGATAGATGGTAAACCTAATGCTTATAAAATAGATACTAAAACAGGAAAACTCATAATTCAAGATTTGATGGCAGGTACTTATAAGCTAAATATAAAAGCAACTAAGATTGACAATAGTGTTTCTGAGAAGCTTGAAGAGATAACTATTAAGCAAAAAGAAACATTACAAAAGAAAATTAAAATTTAATAAAAACGTGGTAGCCGAAAAACGATTTAGAGTAGGCAAAATTAAATTAAGAAATTATGTCAAATAAAAACAAAATTCCAGCATATAGTTACATCATTGAAGAAGAGGTTAAGGTACCATTAGATACAAATATTTATTTTTCAATTGAAGTTACTAGATCTGATGCAAATGCAGAACTAGCAGGTTATACTATTGCAAATATAGTTCCGCCTGGTGATAATATTTATATTGGGTATGATGATAAGACAGAGGTAAAAGACAAAAAAATAGGACGCGGTAAAGATATTATTGATAAAAAACTTTCTACTGTAACCAGTCTAACAAGATTTAGCGACACAGACATTACATACAAAATAATTATTGAAGCTGGTGATAAATTATTATTAGAAAAAGAAATTACTGAAACTAAATATAACTCTTTTTGCATTTATTCAATTATTAAATTCACTCAAGATTAAAACTATATTATTATGGAAAACCTACTAAAAAAAATAATATTCATTTTGAGTTGTCTATTATTTATTAATATGAATGCACAAATTCCACCTGTTGCAGGTGAAGTTGAAAAATTAAAATTAACATCAAATCCTGCATATGTAATATTGGGTGTAGAACCTACAAATATTGAACGACCATCAACACCAAGAGAATTTATAACAGGTGTCCAGGCAGGAATTGTAAATGGCAAATTAAAGCCTAATTTTGCAATGGAATTTAATCCTTTTATTTGGGCATCGAATCAAGATACTTCAGATCGTGATGCAAAGTGGTTTAAGGCAGCTAATTATATAATTGACCATAATTGGTATCAAAATTTTAAAAAATCATTTGGTTTTTCTATAGCAACTTCAGCAACAGATACAACAATTTTTGGTTCCCTAAAAGCTGGCACAGGATTGTCTTTTGGTTTAAAAGCAAATTTATTAAGTTTTAAACATGGTGAATTTGCAAATAGATATGAAAATTGGTTAGAGGCATTTGTAAAACAATTTTTTTATAATCAATTTATGGTTAATCTTATTGTTGATAATAATTTTTCTTTTACACATGCAAATATTGATGCCTATGCTATAAATACAGCTTTATTAATTAACGCTAGTATATTAGTTCCAAATTATTTAAAACCTAAACTCATATTGACTTTAAATGATTTGGTAAAAAATACTAAAAAGCAAGTGAGTAAAGGTATCTCGCTATCTTATATGATTAATGAGTTAACTAATATTAATGCAACAATGAATACTGAAGCAATTGCAATACAAAGGCAAAAAATAGCATATGCTAAAACTGGGTTTTCTCTCGATTTTGCTGCTGCTGGTATGGCAGTATTTCAGGAAAATAATTTTTCACATGCAGTATTTTCAAAGATGGGAATATGGTTAACACCATCATACAGATGGGATATGTCAAATAATATAAATCATGTACAAAGTATTGATGCTTTAGGTGTATTTCGGTATACATGGAATGATAAAAGAGTCGACTCAGCCTCTTATTTAGATTTAGGAATGAAAGTTCAATATAACTACGATAAACTTGCAGTATCTGCTGAAGGTGTATTAAGATTTGCTACACCTAAACCTCTGAATACAAAATCAGCATGGACATATCGAGCAGTAGCAAATATAGAATATACACTTGTTGAAAATATTACATTAAAACTTACTGTTGGAACCAACTTTGATGGAAATACACGTACATATACTGACCCTAAACAAATGATTGGATTAGTCGGATTAGATTTCGGATTATTAAAATAATATGCCAATACATTAATAGTATAATTACTAACTCAATCATAACAAAAAAGGGCTCGCCTCAGCGAGCCCTACTCATAAAAAAATACTATGTCAAAAAAA
>CALLKF010000079.1 GCA_938008535.1 uncultured Saprospirales bacterium
GCAATGGTTTGTTGAATGTAGATTTTATCAGCAATGCTGATTTTTATACAGGTGCATTTCCTGCAAATCGTGGTAATGCAATGAGTTCTGTGTTAGCGCTAACACAACGTGAAGGCAGAAAAGACAGAGTTGGATTAACATTTACACTCAGTGCAAGTGATGCAGGTTTAACTTTAGAAGGACCATTCACTAAAAAGAAAAAAACGACATTTTTATTAAATGCGCGATACTCATATTTACAAGGATTATTCAAAGCATTTAAATTACCATTTTTACCAACCTATTCTGATGTGCAATTTAAAGTAATGCATAAGTTTAATAACAAACATGATTTAACTTTAGTTGGTGTTGGTGCTTATGATATGTTGCGTTTAAATACAAAAGAAAATAAAACAGATGCTCAAAAATATTTGTTGAGAAATTTACCATATCAAGATCAATGGAATTATACCATTGGTGCACGTTATCGATATTTTTTGAAAAATAGTTACATGGTTTTTGTATTGAGCAGAAGTTTCTTTAATAATCATATTTACAAACATCAAAACAACGATAAAAATCTACCTAAATTATTTGATTTAAATTCAAATGAAGCTGAAAATAAATTGCGTTTTGAGCACGTGATGCGAGTTAAAGAATACAAGATTTCTTATGGAATTAATTATGAATATGCAAGATATACAACAGCTACCAGTAATAAAATCACTCTTGGTGATACTGTGCTAAATATTAATTATTCAACTAAATTAAAATTACAGAAGTATGGATTTTTTGCTCAATTCAGCAAAACATATTTCGATAATCGATTGAGTTTATCATTAGGTTTGCGTGCTGATGGAAATAATTATAACAAGAAAATGGCTAATTTATTTCGTCAATTTTCACCGCGTTTTTCTGCATCGTATGCTATCACAAATTTCTTAAGTATAAATTTCAATACAGGTTTATATTATCAGTTGCCACCTTACACAACGCTTGGTTTTAAAGATAATTCCAATGTATTGGTAAATAAAGATAGATTAGATTATATCAGAAATGTACAAGTTGTTGGTGGACTTTCTTCTACCATAAATAAATCAAATACCAAGTTTTCTTTAGAAGGTTTTTATAAACGATATTATAACTATCCGATGTTGTTGAACAAAGGAATTTCGTTAGCAAATTTAGGTGGTGATTTTGGTGTAGTAGGTGATGAGCCAGCAGCATCCATTAGTCAAGGAAAAACGTATGGAATTGAGTTTTCTGTACAACAAAAATTATGGAAAGGTGTGTACGGAATTGTTTCTTATACTTGGTTCAGAAGTTTATTTACCAACACACTTGGGCAATATAATTCAAGTAGTTGGGACAGCCGTCATGTTGCCAATATTACGGTTGGATATAAGTTTAAACGCAATTGGGAAATTGGTATAAAATGGACTATACAAGGTGGTTTGCCATATACACCAGACGACACGACTAACTTTGCTTTAGTAAAAGTATTTGATGCAAATGGTGGTGTACCTGTGAAAGATTATTCTAAACTAAACTCGTTGCGAACGAAAGTGATTCATGGTTTAAATTTACGTGTAGATAAAAAATGGTTTTTAAAGAAAATTAATTTGAATTTATACTTAGATATTACAAATGTTTACAACGCAAAAGACGTGTCACCAGCTAATTTGGATGTAGTTAGAGATGGAAGTGGAAATCCAATCGTTGCCAATCCAGGTGCGCCAGATGATGAAAAAAGATACCAATTACAATTATTAAAAAATAACGGTTCAAACATATTGCCAACTATTGGTTTGGTTATTGAATATTAGATTTTATGTATTAGTTCTATTTATTAACAGCCAAAATGTAAGAAGTAGATCCTGAACTTGTTTCAGGATCTTTTTTTTGAAATAAATTGCTGTTCATTTTAGAACTAAATCGGTTTAAATTAATAAACTTGGATTATTAGCTTTATTTATTCTTTTACGATCCTTTAATTCAAAATGTGTGAATGTTGTAATATTTACGTTGAAAGCTGTAACACTTACGCTCATAAATATTTCAACTTTATACCTAATTAAAATAAATACATGAATGCTATAAAAATTAAACCAATTGAAGAATCAATTATGCTTGTAATTAATAATAAATAATACATTTTAATGGCATTGGTTGGACAAATAAAATTGAAAAATCAAAAAAGTAAACCTTAAAAAAAAATGATAAAATATTAAATTGTCTATTCTGTCTTTTTAACTCTATTGCACAATTCCACATCAACACATGTTACTCTTTTTCTCGTAATTGTATTTTCCAAATTATACTATATTGACAATTTCCGCTAATACAGTCATTAAATATTTCATGCTTCTTTTTTTGGTAGTAGCAGGTTTATATTTAGCCAAAGAATTTCTGATTCCATTGGCAATTGGTGCCATAATAGCTACTCTTTTCTTGCCTTTTTGTAAATGGTTAGAACACAAAAAAGTACCACGAATCGTTGCAGTTTTTATTTGCGTATTGATTTTAGTATTATTTATTGCTGGATTTTTTACATTAATAGGTTGGCAAATTTCGTCTTTAACGAACGATATTGAATTAATAAAAACTAAGTCGTTATCTTTAATTGAAAATATACAACAATATATTTTCAAGCATTTTGGTTTTTCTTCTGCAGCGCAAGCTAAATTAATAAATGACCAACAAAACGATGTCACCGTTTATATCGAAAAGTTTGTAAGCTCTTTTGCAACTATTGTAACTAGTTTTATTTTAACTATTTTATATGTTTTTTTATTGCTGTATTACCGTATTCATCTTAAAAATTTTATACTGATGTTATTTCCAGATTCTAAAAAATTAGAATCAGAACAATTAATTTATCAAGCTACCAATGTTTCGCAACAATATTTAGTAGGTTTAAGTAAAATGATTTTTTGTTTATGGATAATGTACGGAATTGGTTTTTCAATAATCGGTGTTGAAAATGCCATTTTTTTTGCAATATTATGTGGTTTATTAGAAATAGTTCCATTTATAGGTAATATTACCGGTACTTCTATAACCGTTTTGGTTGCTGTGGTTCATGGAGCTTCATTGCCTATGATTATAGGCATTGTTATTACTTATGGTGTTGTTCAGTTTATTCAAGGTTGGATTTTAGAACCACTCATATTAGGACCACAAGTAAAAATTAATCCATTATTTACGATTCTTGCTTTAGTTTTAGGACAATTAATTTGGGGAATTCCAGGTATTGTGTTAGCCATTCCAATAACAGCAATGTTTAAAATTTTTTGTGATTATATTGAACCATTAAAACCACTTGGTTTTTTAATTGGTGAAATTCAAAACCCAAAGTCTCCACTTACTATAATTGCCAAAATAAAAAGTTGGTTTAAAAGAACCTAAATATGGATATGCTGATTTCGATATTGAAACTTTGTGCTGGTATTGGATTATTTCTATTTGCAATGTATTTGATAGAAGAGTCGTTGAAAAATTTATCTGGAAGAAATTTTAAACGCTTTTTACAATACATTACCAAAAATAGATTTGGTGCAGTTGCAGGTGGTGCAATTGTAACTGCTGTACTTCAAAGTAGTTCTATGGTTTCGCTGATGGTGTTAGCGTTTGTTGGTGCTGGTGTTTTTTCCATGAAAAATGCTATTGCTATTATTTTGGGTGCAAATTTAGGAACCACTATTGATAGTTGGCTGGTTGCAACATTAGGTTTTAGTGTAAATATAGAAGTAGTAGCATATCCAGCAGTATTTGTTGGTGGACTGATGCTAATTGTATTTGGAAAACACAAGTACTCTAAATATCTATCCTTTTTTTTAATTGGTTTTGGATTACTGTTTATTGGACTTTCTTTTATGAAAACATCTATGGAAGCACAAGTGCATACGTTTGATTTTTCTCGTTATGCATATATGCCATTAATTGTTTTTTTATTCATCGGTTTTGTAATTACATTATTGGTGCAATCGAGTTCAGTAACGATGGCACTTACTTTAACTGCATTGCACGCAGGTGTAGTAACATTTCCTTTAGCTGCTGCTATTGTATTGGGTTCTGAAACTGGAACTACAATTAAAATTTTATTGAGTGCAATTGGCGGAAATTCTGCTAAAAAACGTGTAGTATTAGGTAATTTATTGTTCAATATTTTTATTACTGTAGTTGCATTTTTATTCCTTAAACCGACTCTATTTTTAATAACAGATATTTTCAAAATTAGCAATCCACTTATTGGTTTAGTAATGTTTTCAAGTATTGTGAATTTAGTAGGTATAATTATTATTCCATTTTTAGAACCGTTTTCTAAATTTTTAGAGAAGTTTTTTAAAGATTCAGATGCTGAAACTACCGCTTTTATAAATCATGCTACTACAAAAGAACCAGAAACTGCGTTAGATTTATTTCGTAGAGAAACTACTTATTTTATTAGCAATGCAATGTTACTTAATCTTACACAATTAGGAATTGATACTGCGTTTTTAATAAAAAATTCAGCATTTAATACAATAAATAATAAACGAAAATTTTACAATAAAACGGTAGAAGAACAATGTGATTTTTTATGTCAACAACAAGGCGAAATGCAGGCATTTTATTTAGAACTAAGATTAAAATTAGAAGATGAAAATAATAATAAACTTAACCAATTAATTGCTGCTGCAAGAAATGCATTGTATTCTATTAAAAGTATGAACGACATAAAAATCAATATCACAAATCTTAAAAATTCTTCAAAAGATATAAAGTTTAATTTTTTTTTACATCAGAAAAATGAAATGCTTGACTTATATAATTTAATGAACTCAATTTTAATTTCACCAAAAATTCAAACACCACAAACATTTCAAACTTTGTATTCTAAAATTGAAGAAACCTATAATTTATCATTATTTGATTTTTATAAACAAGCCGCAACTACTCAAATTGAAGATTTAGATATCACGATTGCTATTAATTTTAACAGAGCACTATTTACATCCAATAAAGATATTTTGATTGCAATAAAAGGGTTGGTTTTAGATGAAACTAGTAATAACGATTTTAATGAATCGATTAATTATTAGTCAAATATTATTTTCGTTTCGCATACCAAACACCATGGTCACCATGTGGCAAAACTAGTGTACCAGCCATGCTATCTGAAGAAACTATTGTTCCTTCATATTCATCATCATTGTTGAATTGAATATTTAGTTTTTTCTTATCGCTCATCCATGTTCCTAAAATAGTATCAAAGTTTCTGTAATTTTCAATACTGTTGTCATTTTTAAAATAAAGATCAGATTCAGCATAATAATTAAATGTAGAATTGTGCTTGTAAAAAAGTGTCCAATGCGTGTCATTTAAATCAACGCAATTTTTTTTACAGGAAAAATTGGATGCAATTAAAATTACTAAAATTAATTTTTTCATTTCAAATATTTTTTCAATGTACATAGTCGGAAAACTTATAACTGTTAACTTATAACTTCATTCAGCAAATCATTATCTTCACCCATCAATGGTGCTGACCAACTAGGTTTTGCTGGTGTTTCAGAAAATTTAAACGGTTGATTCACGCTTTTAAATTTTCCATAATCAGCATGTTCCATTTCGATAAACATTTCACGTTCACTCAAGTGTTTATCTTTTTCAACTTCATCAATATCTAAAATTGGTGATAAACAAATATCATGATTTTCTGCATCTGCAATCCATTCGTCACGTGTTTTGGTCAAAAATAAATCTTGTAATTCTTTTTTTAATTCAACCACTAATTCTGGAATTGGTAGCATTTTATTCATCCATTCAGGTTTGTTTACCATAGCACAAAATCCTTGAAAAAATTTTGGTTCTAAACCACCTAATGCAATCCATTTTTCGTCTTTACATTTATACACATTGTAATGCGCCAAGCCACCGCTTAAAAATAATTCACCACGTTTAGGTATTGCTGATGTGTTTAATGCTTCGCCGAATGTTGCTGCTAATAATGGCATCACACAATCTGTCATCGCAACATCTACAAATTGTCCTTTTCCAGTTCGTTCACGTGCCCACAATGCAGATAAACATGCTACGATTGTTGGATAACTTCCACCTGCAATATCGGCAATTTGTACAGATGGCAGCGTAATATTTTCTTTATCACCATTCAAACCCAAAACGCCTGAATAACCTAAGTAATTCATGTCATGTCCAGCTTTGTTTTGGTATGCACCTGTGTAACCATAACCAGTAATGGCAACGTAAATTATTTTTTCATTTTGTTGTTTTGCAGCTTCATAGTCAATACCCATTTTTTGCAAAACACCAGGTCGAAATGAATCGACAACAATATCAGCTGTTTTGACTAAATCGAAAAATTGCTGTTTTCCTTTTTCAGATTTCAAATCTAATGTGATTGATTTTTTACTTCTATTGACACTTAAATAAAAAATAGATTGAGAACCTTTCATTGGTGGAAAAAAACGTGTATAGTCTGGTGCTTTTGGGTCTTCAATTTTAATTACTTCTGCACCCAAATCAGCCATCATTTGTGTAGCCAATGGACCTGGCAATAATCTACTTAAATCTAAAATTCTGATTCCTTGAAGTGGTCCTTGTTGTGGTTTGCGTGACATATTATAATGGTAGAATTATTGAATTGTATAATTATAGAATTTTAGTTGTATTGTTTTTTAACCAATCAACAATTGCATCAAAATCGAGTTTGCCTTCTGCAATAGCAATTACGAAATCATAGATTAAATTTTCATCAGCTATGATGTCAACTTTATTCTTATTTAGAAGAGCAATTAAAATCAAAAATCCGATTCGCTTATTACCATCATGAAAAGGATGGTTTTTAATTATACTTTCTGCAAGTGCAGCAGTTTTTTCGATAAGTGTTGGATATAAATCAATTCCATCAAAAGTAGCAAATGGTCTGTTTAAAGCAGACTCCAAAAGTGCTGCATCACGAATGTTATTTTTACCACCAAATCTATCTATTGCTTTATTATGAATTTCGATTACTTCTTCAAACAAAATCATTGTGCTAATCTTTTTAGTAATCCGTCATGTTTATCCATAATTTCGTCAATTCCATCTAAAAGATTATCGTAAATAAATTTTTCAGAAGTATTGTTTTCTTGTTCTTGCTTTACAATATTCAATACTTTTTCAACTTTGCTCTCAGGCAATTTCTCAATTAATTGATGTAATTCTTCTCTTGAATTTAAAGTCATATTTAAAATTAATAAAAAAATCTTAAAAATGGTATCATTTTTTATTCTTATCAGCGAAGCTGAATACTTTTTTCAACAATTCTGTTCCGCGTGCCAATGGATTTTCTCTTATTTTATTTTCTTCTTTTTCAACCATTAAAAAAACACCTTGTAATGCTTTTTCTGTTACAAATCCTGTTAAATCAGTGTTTACAGGTTTTACAAATGGAATTTTATTATATACTGTGGTTGCGTCGCCCCAATATTTAGTTGCATTTACATTTCCTAAAGATGTATTAACAATTGGTCTGAATTTGTCAGCTAAAATTGTTGTTGTTGTTCGTTTTAAATAGGCAGTTGCAGTGCCATTTCCACCTAATAAAATATTCATCGCATCTGTAATCGTCATTTGCGTAATGGCTTGTTTAAATACGTCAATAGCAACACCAGATGCTTGCTCAGCAGCACGATTCAAGGAAGTAGTAACATTATCAACTTGCTTTTGCATGCCTAATTTTAGCATGGCATCTTTTACTTGTGTTGCTTGTTCTGGCCAAGGAATTTTCACTAAGTCATTACCCAAAAAACCATCAGCTTTTGATAACAAACCCATTCCATTTACGATACCTACACCGAGTGCTTCTTTTAATCCATTTCCTGCTTCTTGTTCAGTTGGGTCGCCCATAGATGAACCTAAAACAGCACTTACTGTTTCTTGAATTTGTTGTGTTGTACAACCGAACATCAATATCGATGCGAATAAAATTGGAAAAAACTTTTTCATACTTATTATTTATTTTTATAAACTTTACCGAAAATACAAAGTTATTATCAATAAAAAAATAAACAGATGAAATGTACGATTTTAAGTATAGGTGATGAATTACTAATTGGACAAACCTTGAATACGAATTCACATTGGATGTCACAAAAAATGAATGAGATAGGTATTGATGTAATTCATCATATTTCTTTAAGTGATGATGAAAAAGATATTGTTAAATGTTTGGATAATGCATTAAACACTTCAAATGTGGTGTTAATTACTGGTGGACTAGGTCCAACTTCTGATGATATTACAAAAGATGTATTGAATAGATATTTTGGTGGAAAATTGATTTTCAACGAAGCAGCACATCAAAACATAGAAAACATTTACAAACTCAGAAACCGCGATATTACTGAAGAAGCAAAGTTGATGAGTTTTGTTCCTGATAATTGTATTGTTATTCAAAATTCATTAGGTACTGCACCAGGAATGTTGTTTAGAAAAGATGAAAAAGTTATTGTCTCGATGCCTGGTGTGCCGTACGAAATGAAATCAATGATTACCAATTCAGTAATTCCATATCTACAAGAAAATTTCCAACTGCCAACAATTATTCATAAAAGTATATTAACTGCTGGTGTTGGTGAAACAGTTTTAGCTGAAAATTTAAAAGAATTTGAGAATACTAAAGATGCACGAATCAAACTAGCATATTTACCAAATGTTGGTAAAGTTCGTTTACGATTAACCATTAAAGGTGAAAATAAAGATGAATTAGAAGCAATAATTTCTCAAGCAAAAAACAATGTAGTACTTGCAATAAGCGAATATATTTATGGTTTTGATGAGGATAGTTTTGAAGAAAAAATAGGTGAGTTGCTTATAGAAAAAAAATTAACGATTGGCACTGCTGAAAGTTGTACAGGTGGCTATATTGCTCATTTAATTACATCTGTTTCTGGAAGTTCTACTTACTTTAAAGGTAGTATTGTATCGTATGCAAATGAAATAAAAGAAGATTTGTTGCATGTAAAAAAAGAAACATTAGAAGAATTTGGAGCTGTTAGCGAACAAACCGTTTCGGAAATGCTATCTGGTGCTTTGCTGCAACTAAAAGTTGATGTTGCGATTGCTGTTTCTGGTGTAGCTGGACCGAATGGTGGAACTGCCGAAAAACCAGTAGGTACCGTTTTTATTGGTATTGCAACTAATGATAAACAATTCATTAAAAAGTTATCATTTACTAACAATAGAGAACGAAATATACAGTTGACTGGTGTTGTTTCGCTGGTGATGTTGCGCAAATTTTTGATGAATCAATAATCACCATTTAATATTATACTAACGCTGTAATATAAGTATAACGCATTAAATGACTTATCTTTGCACAAAATTATCAGATGAAAAAAGTATCAGATTACAGAAGATTATTAGGTGTTGATAAAAATGCAGATTTAGCTTTATTGAAATCAACCTATAGAAATTTTATGAAAGAATTTCATCCTGATAAATTTGTAAATGACGAAACAGGCAAAGAAGAAGCTGAAATTAAAAGCAAGAACATTATTGAAGCATATCATTTTTTGGTTAGTATTGACAAAGAAACGCAAGCAAAATATGCAGATGAATATAACAACACCGTTGCTACTTCACCAATCATTGATTTTGAATACAAACAAACTAATTTAGTAATAAAATATGACGATGGCAGCTGCTACGAATATTTTGATGTGCCAAAAAATGTGTATATAAAAATGATAAATGCTGATTCTCAAGGTCGTTTTATGCGCAGAAATATCTACAATAATTATGTGTTTAGAAAAACAGCTAATACTGAGTTGGTGTAAAATAATGTCTAAACTTTGATTAAGTTGATTTTTGATTGGATTAATTTTCTTTTACTTTTCTTCTCTAAATCTTCGTTTACTTTTCGAAAAAGTCTTTGTGTCCTTTGCTTTTAAATTCCTTCGTTTAAATATTCAAGTTTATTTTTTTATTTTTTATTGATTGGTAATTTATTCCAACTTTGTATCTTGTAACTCAAATCTAATTTTCAAAATGGCTGAGTATAAATTATTGATGCCTAAAATGGGCGAAAGTGTAATCGAAGCAACTATTTTAACGTGGCACAAACAAGTTGGCGATGTAATCAATGAACAAGATGTTATACTAGAAGTAGCAACGGATAAAGTCGATACTGAAGTTCCAAGTTCTGTAGCTGGTGTTTTAAAACAAATTTTACATGAAAAAGATGCCGTTGTTCCAGTTGGTGATGTGTTAGCAATTATTGAGGTTGGTGGCGATGCATCTTCATCAACAGAAAAACCAATTGTTGATGAAAAAAAAGAAGCAATTGTTGAAACTAAAGTTGAAGTTCCAGAATCAAAATTAGAATCAAAAGAAGAAATAAAAATAATTGAAAAACCTGTTGAACAAGTTGTTCAAGAACCAATTAAAGAAATAGAAAAAACAGTTGAAGTTGCTAAACAAATAGTTCTGCCAACACAAATAACTGCAAGTCATTTGAACAGATATTATTCTCCGTTAGTATTAAATATTGCACAAGTGGAAAATATTTCGATGCAAGAATTGGAAAATATTACTGGCAATGGTGTTGATAATCGTGTGACAAAAGAAGATATTTTATCGTTTGTTGAATTAAAGAAAAAAGGTTTAGTTGCACAGCAACCTATTGTTCAAAATATTCCTAAAAAAGAAGAAGTTCAGCAAGAAATTAAAGTCGAAAAAACACCAGGAAAATCTGATGACTCACGACTCACGACAAACAACTCAAATACAGAAATCATCGAAATGGATAGAATGCGAAAACTAATTTCGCAACACATGACGAACTCTGTAAAAACATCTGCGCATGTTTCTTCTTTCGTTGAATGTGATGTAACAAACATCGTGCGCTGGCGCGATAAAAATAAAAATGCGTTCCAAAAACGCGAAGGTTTTAGTTTGTCGTTCATGCCGATTTTTGTAGAAGCAATTACCAAAGCTATTAAAGATTTTCCGATGATAAATGTGTCGGTTGATGGCGACAAAATCATCAAGAAAAAAGATATAAATATTGGAATTGCAACAGCTTTGCCAAGCGGAAATTTAATTGTTCCGGTTGTAAAACAAGCAGATCAAAAAAGTCTGCTTGGCATTGCAAAAGCTATGAATACAATTGTTCAAAAAGCACGCACGAATTCATTGCAATCTGATGATGTAACAGAAGGCACTTATACCATTTCAAACATTGGAACGTTTGGAAATATTATTGGAACTCCAATTATAAATCAACCACAAGTAGCCATTATGGCTATTGGTTCCATCACCAAAAAACCTGTGGTTGTTGAGCATGATGGACAAGATGTGATAGCAATTCGTCACATGATGTACTTGTCGCATACCTACGATCATCGAGTGGTAGATGGAATGTTAGGAGGAATGTTTGTAAAAAAAGTTGCAGATTATCTAGAAAAATTTGATTTACATCAAGAAATTTAGTAACTTTAAGGATAATAAAATGCTACTTGGCACAAATAAAAGATATTGAGTTACTTAGAGAAACGTTAAAGAACGTAATAAAGTATTATACGGATATTCCAGAATATCAGTTAGATGAATTTGCTGCCTGTTTTTCCTATAAATCGTTTAAAAAAAATGAGGTTATTATTCCACCAGATAGTAAACACCATAATTTTTATTTCATTCTGAAAGGTTTAATCAGAATATATTATCTCGCAGAAGGTAAAGAAATCATATCTGATTTTAAAGAACCTAATTCCTTTTTTATAAATGGTTATACGTTATTTACTGGTCTACCAAATATAGATTACCATACTGCATTAGAAACGACAGAATGTTTAGTGGCAGATTATAATGCAATTGAAAATTTATCGGCAAAATACCATCCGATTGAACATTTAGGTAGAAAAATGGTAGAATCCTATTATGCATCCTATTTAATTACGAATTACAATAAACTCTTTTTGTCGGCTGATGAACGATTTGATATTTTTATGAAAGAACGTAGCAACTTAATGAACCGAGTTTTGTTAAAGCATGTAGCATCACATTTAGGCATAAAACCTGAAACATTAAGTAGATTAAGAGCAAAACAACAAACCATAAAATACTGAAAAATGAGCAAACATTTACACAATATAGAAGAAAGTAAGACGCTACTAAAGAAGTATTTGCTTTCGTTATATCCAAACACGGATTTAAATGAATTAACTGAATTAATCAATAGATTTACTTTAGATAAGTTTGAGAAAAAACAAACCATATTAGAAGCTGGACATTTGTCTGATTCTGTCTATTTTGTAATTGAAGGATTGGTACGCATTTTCTACATAAAAGAAGAAAAAGAAATCACAAATTGGTTTATTAAAGAGAATATGATGTTTGCTGCAACCTATTCTATCTTAACTGGCAATAATAATTACAGTTCCTACGAAGCATTGGAAGAGACTTATGTTTTAAAAATAAAATATGATGTTTTAGAATCATTTTATACAAAATATCATTCACTTGAGCATTTAGGTAGAAAAATTATTGAAGCATATTATGGTGCTTTTATGAAAAAAACTTACGATGTCTTGTTTCTTTCAGCAGAAGAACGTTATCAATTATTCGTTAAAGACAATGGTGATTTACTGAATAGAGTTCCATTGCGTTATGTGGCTTCATTTTTGGGTATTACACAAGAAACACTCAGTAGATTGCGTGCAAAACATTAAATTAAAGCAATGAAATCAGCAATTCCAGAAGATTTAAATATGCAACGTAACAACTTACGGAATTGTCTTCTACAAGTTGCACCAAATACTAATTTAGATGAACTCAATGAATTAGTAGAACAGTTTACATTGGATAAATTTTCAAAAAATGAATTAATTTATAAAGCTGGTGGTACATCAGATACATTCTATTTCATATACAAAGGACTACTTCGTATTTATTACACAAAAGAAGAAAAAGAAATTACCAATTTATTTGTTACAGAAAATCAAATGATAATGGGTGCTTATAATATTATTACAGGTAATAAAAACTATAGTAATTATGAAGCATTTGAGGAAACTTATGTTTTGAAAATAAATTATGATTTGTTGGAATCATTTTACTTGAAATATCATTCTTTAGAACATCTAGGTCGTAAATTAATTGAATTGTATTATACTACGTTCATGAAAAAAACTTACGATGTCTTGTTTCTTTCAGCAGAAGAACGATATCATATTTTTTTAAAAGAAAATGCTGATTTATTAAATCGAATTCCGTTAAGATTTATAGCATCATATCTTGGAATTAAACAAGAAACATTAAGTAGAATGCGTTCAAAATATAGATAATTTTTCTACAATAAAATAGAATGGCAAATTTAAAGCATACAATAGAAATGTATAGAAAAACATTAAAAGTTGTTTTACTGCAAGTTGCTGATGTGCCTGATTTCCAAATGGATGAGTTTGTAAATTTATTTACGTATAAAATTTATAAAAAAAAAGATATAATTATTTCTCCTAACAATACTGATTTAAAAGGTTATTTCATTATAAGTGGTTTAGTTCGTATTTATTATGTTAAAGGTGGAAAAGAAATTACATCTGATTTTAGAGATGCAAATGCGTTCTTTTTAAATGGCTATACACAGTTTACTGGATTGCCAAATTTCGATAGTTTCGTTGCATTAGAAGATACTATCTGTCTTGAAATAAATTGGAATGAATTAGAAGAAATACTACATAAATATCATCCTTTAGAACATTTAGGACGAAAAATTTTAGAAATGCATTATATTGAGTCGATGCGTGTAAGTCGAAATATTTTATATTTATCAGTTGAAGAAAGATTTAAAATTTTTATGGAAGAAAGAGCATCTTTACTACAAAGAGTTTCGCAAAAACAGATTGCTTCTTATTTAGGAATTACACATGAAACATTAAGCAGGATTCTTTCAAAACACTAGTTTTTATTGACTGTTTGATTCTTATCTATAATATTTCTTCCTTCTTTTATATTGCTTATAAACAAAAAATACAAAATAATTCCTGTTAAAATAATTCCAAATGCAAACAAAATAAATTGCCATTCTGCAGAGCAAAAGATAAAAATCCAAACACAAATTCCAACAATTGCTGGCAACGGAAACAACGGCATTTTATACGGTAATTTTTCTTTTTTATTTCTGTAGTGTAATAAAATTAAACCAACACTTTGAGAAATAAATTGAATTAAAATTCTCATTATGATAATAGCGGTGATGATTTCTTTCATCTTAAATAATAATGAAAAACAGAATGCAACTCCAGCCAAAATGAGTAATGAATAATGAGGAAAGTTTTTAGTTGGATGTAACTTTGCAAAAACTTTAAAATAGTTTCCATCAGTTGCAGCAGCATATGGTACGCGCGAATAACCAAGCATCACTGCAAATAAAGACGTAATTGCAATAAACAACACCAATGCAGTTGCAATTTGTGCAGCAACTGTTCCATATAATTTTTCAAAAAATGTGCTAACAATAAATTCTGAATCTTTTGCTTGTTGCCAAGGAATAACACCTAACACTGCTAGTTGCATACACAAATACAAAACTGCAATTCCAGCAATAGAAATAAAAATACTGCGTGGAATATTTTTTTCTGGTTCCACAATTTCACCACCAAGATGACAAACATTATAATAACCAAGAAATGAATAAACCGTTTTTATACTTGCTTGTCCTAAGCCAACAAAAAAGATTGGAGTTAAATCAAATGCATCTTTTGAATAAGTAAAAGCTAGTTTTGAATCAAAGTGCGTGAAACCACTGACTATTAACCATATCATCGTGCCGCCAACAATCATCCACATAAAAACAGAAATTTTTCCGATGTCTGTAATTTTCCTGTACAACAAAAAAGTGATGAATAAAACCAGTGAACCAGCCACCATTTTTTTTTCGTAAAAACCTAACGATGGAATTAAATAAGTAAGATATTGTGCAAAACCAATAGCACCTGAAGCAATTACCAATGGTGCTTGAATCGTGGTTTGCCAAATGTATAAAAACGAAAAAAGTTTGCCATATTTTTTACCATATAAATTTTGCAAAAATACATAGCTGCCACCAGCTTGTGGCCATTTTGCACCAAGTTCGCTCCAAACACAACCATCACAAAAGGAAAGTAATGCGCCTAAAATCCATGCTAAAATACATTGCGGTCCATTCATCGCACCAATAATAAAAGGAATAGTTATAAATGGACCAATGCCAACCATATCTATCATGTTGATGGCAACTGCTTGCCGTAGCGAAAGACCGCGAATGAGTTTTGTCATGGTTGTTATTTTTCTATCTGACTACGTGTTTAATTTTTCATCACTTATAAGGAATGACTTTAAGTTTTTCAAAAAACTGCTTGCATTTCTCTTTTCCTTTTTCACCATTTAAACTAAAATACCAAAATTGCTCCAAATCACCCTGATTCATTGCTAGTTGCATGGTACCTTGCGATTTATGTTCGGCAATTTCCCAGTTTACAATAATCTTATAACTCAGCGTATTTTTAAATCCAAACTTTACACTTTTATCAAAAAAATACATCGGTGCATTGCCTTCTACTTTTGATTCAAAATAGTTTTTTAATTGTGTAAAGCTATACTTCGTGGTGTCATTTTTATTTGCACCAGTTACACCTAAAATTATTGGACGTTGTTCTTCGGGTAATGATTGAATCGTTCGCAACGCCAATAAAGTCGCAGCTTTGTGATGTGCATGTGTTTCCGGTGTTGGCAATAAACAAAACACAAAATCGTATTTTGTTTTCGTCATAATTTCAATTAATCTAGTAGAAACTAATGTAACATTCCAAGTTGTATCTAAAGGTTCGTGTTCATCCAAACCATAATGTGCATCTTTTTGGTCTAGAAAAAAAATATTGCGCATACCAATAATTTTTCCTGCATTCATTAATTCTTGCTTACGAATACGAGGTAAATTTTCTCTACCAATTTTTTCATCAGTCAGTTTTAAATTGTAATATGATTCAGATAATGTAGAATATTTGTAACCACCTTCGCCATTCGTAATTACGCATTGATCCGCAATTCCATTCAATTCTTTTGTAACTTTGTAGATAGAAGCTGCAAAACCTGTTTCATCATCTGGATGCGCTGTAACAATTAAAATTTTTATGGTTGAATCTGTTTGCTGTGCTTTTGTTAGCAAGAATATTAAAAGACAAAAATTAAATAAGATAAACTTTTTCATGTATAATATGTTTAAATTCAGCGTAAAATAAAATCAAACTTGATTTATATCAATTTGTTTTGTAAATTTACTAAATACATTTTTTAAAAACCACAAATGCACAAACGAATACCTAAAAAAACTGATAAAGACCCAAAGTTATTTCTAAAAGAGACTTTGCTACAAGCTGCAACAATATCTGAAAATAGTTTGCAAAAAATTTTAGATGTTTTTGATACTGTTAAATATGATAAAAACCAACAAATAATAAAAGCAGGTACTGTTGCTGAATATATGTACTTTATTTCCAAAGGTTTAGTTAGGATATATTATTTTAAATCTGGCAAAGAAATTATTGATTGGTTTGCTGAAGAAGGATCTTTTATTGGAAATTTATACAGTCATATTCAATTTAAACCAGGAATTGATATTTATGAAGCAATGGAAGATGTGACTTTACTGCGAGTGAAGTTTAGTGATTTAGAAAAATTATATAAAGAGTCTCATGAAATTGAAAGTTTGTCAAGAAAAATTATGGAGCAATATTACATTACTTATGTCGAAAGAGTTCATAATTTAAGAGCGTTACCATCAGATGAAAAATATAATTTGTTTTTAAAATATTATGCACCAATAATTAATAGAATTCCATTAAAATTTGTAGCTACCTATCTTGGTATTACTGCTGAAACATTAAGCAGAATAAGAGCCAAATGAGTATGTGATTTTTTTTAAGAATGTCTCAATAAATTGATATTTAGCAATTTTTTTGGAGTATGAGATTGATAAAATTTAGTATGTTTGCAAACTATTAGAAATGAAGAAGCTAACAGACGAAAATATAGAAACCCATGCTAAATTCACACTAAAAAACAACTTGTCTGCTGTTTCAAAAGTGAATATTGATGACTTAAATTTATTATTAAATAAATTTGAGTTAGTATCGTATAATAAAAATATTGAAATTATTAAAGAAGGCGATGTTGCTGAATATTTTTATTTTATATATAAAGGTATTATTAAAATTTATTTCTTTGTAAATGATAGAGTTGTAATAGATCGCTTTGAGCAAGAAGGTGCATTTTTTGGTGGCAATTTTACACATTTAACGAATCAGCCAGGAACACATGTTTATGAGTCAATAGATGATGTTTTATTACTTAGAATTAAATACAAAGATTTAGAGAAAATTTGCAAAGAATCGCATGATATTGAGCGACTCTATAGAATTAGTATGGAAATGTTTCATAGTTCATATTCTACGAATTTATCAAAATTTAAATCTTTGTCATCTGAAGAAAGATATTACGAATTAATAAAACATCATACAAATATTACCAATAGAGTGCCATTGAAAGATATAGCAAATTATTTAAATATATTTTATCTGCCTTATACTGGAGAACTGGTCATTTTTGCAGCTGCATTTTTAGGTTCTTGTGTTGGTTTTTTATGGTATAATGCCTATCCTGCGAAAGTATTTATGGGTGATACAGGAAGTCTTACATTAGGAGGAATTATTGCAGTTCTGGCTATACTACTGAGAAAGGAATTATTGATTCCGGTGTTATGCGGTGTATTTATCATTGAGACCTTGTCCGTAGTTATTCAGGTAAGCTATTTTAAGTATACTAAAAGAAAATTTGGTGAGGGCAAAAGAATTTTTCTAATGTCACCGTTACATCACCATTTTCAGAAAAAGGGAATGCATGAATCAACAATTGCTATGCGTTTTTGGATTGTGTCGTTGATTTTAGCGGTTATTACTATCATTACTTTAAAAGTTAGATAAATTGATCATAATACTAGGAAGCGGTGAAAGTGGAATGGGAGCAGCAAAGCTGGCCAAGAAACATGGCTTGCCGGTATTTGTAAGTGATATGGGACCATTATCAGCTGAAGCTAAACATGAATTAATAGAATTGGAAATAGACTTTGAAGAAAATGGTCATCAGATTATTTATGATGTTATTCCAACACTAATTAATAAGAGTCCGGGAATTCCGGATCACGCGGCGCCTGTGAAACATTTTAATCA
>CALLKF010000080.1 GCA_938008535.1 uncultured Saprospirales bacterium
GGAGTTCAGACGTGTGCTCTTCCGATCTTATGAATTCTATTCAAGCTATGATTCTGTCTGATCAGAATATGCAAGCATCAACATACTTAACAAAATTATCGCGATTGGTGCGTTCTGTTTTAGAAAATTCAGTGAAAACATTTATTCCTTTGCACGATGTAATTGAAAATTTAAAACTGTATCTAGAGTTAGAATCTTTGCGATTTGATCAACAATTTAATTATGATTTTAGAACAGATGACATTGACGTTTATTCAATAGAAATGCCATCGATGCTAATTCAGCCATACGTTGAAAATGCTATTTGGCATGGTTTGCTCAAAAAAAATGGCGAGAAAAATATTCATATAAAATTCTTCAGAAGTTTTAATTACCTAATTTGTGAAATTGAAGATAATGGAATTGGACGAGTAAAAGCTGGTGAATTAAATTTAAAAAAGCAACACAAATCATTAGGTACTATAATTACACAAGAAATGTTTGACACCTTGCACAAAATTAAAGACACCGATTATAGCGTTGAAATTATTGATTTGTATGATGAAACAAATTTACCAACTGGTACCAAAGTAATCGTAAGAATGGAATTAAATTAGTTTGTATATTGTAGTGAAATTTATTTTTAAATAAACCAAAAACATGAATTCTATAAAAGCAATTATTGTTGACGACGAAAAAAACAATCGGTTAGTATTGCACAAATTGATTGAAAAATTTTGTCCACAAGTAACCGTAATTGCTGAATGCGAAAGTGTTGATAGCTCGATTGAGTTTATTGAAACGACTGCAACGGATGTGGTTTTTTTAGATGTAGAAATGCCTGGAAAAAATGGCTTTGATTTGTTGGCAAATTATAATTACCAATGTCCATTTGAAATAATATTTACTACTGCTTACAGCCAATATGCAGTAAAAGCAATTCGATTTAGTGCATTAGATTATTTATTAAAACCAGTTGATCCAGAAGAATTGATTCGTGCTGTACATAAGTTGTCAGTGAAAATTTCTGATGAAATAAAAACGAAACAATTTGAGTTGTTAGAACAAAAAATTAGCAATAAAGATTTAGGAAAAAAACAACTGGCGATTTCTACTTTAGAAGGAATTTATTTTGCTTCGTTAGATGAAATTATTCATGTAGATGCAGATTCGTCTTACACCAAAATATACTTAACTACCAGCGATATGATTATGTCTTCAAAGCCATTAAAATATTTTGAAGAATTGTTGGAAGATTATGATTTTGTGCGTGTGCATCAATCACATATCATCAACCTAAAACACATACGCAGATATGTGCGTGGTGATGGCGGACAAGTGATTATGATGAATGGTGCAGAAATAGAAGTTTCGCGTAGAAAAAAAGATGATTTGCTGGCGAAGATTTCTGATACTTTGTAGATTAAAAGAGATGTGATATGAGATATGAGAAATGAACAATATTCTCACATCTCATTTCTAAAATCTAAAATTCTCTTGTTGATTTCCTTAATCAAACTCGGTCCTTCGTAAATAAAACCAGTGTATAACTGTATCAAACTTGCGCCAGCGTTGAGTTTTTCTATCGCATCATCGGCAGACATAATTCCACCAACTGCAATAATCGGAATTTTATTTTCTGATTTTTGAGCAATGTATTTTATAATTTCTGTTGATTTTTTTGTCAATGGTTTTCCACTCAAACCACCATTTCCAATGGCGTCAATTTTATCTTTTTCTACAGATAAATTTTCTCTTGAAATAGTAGTATTCGTTGCAACAATACCTGCTAATTTAGTATCAAAAACAATTTCGATAATATCATCTAATTGTTCGTTGGTTAAATCAGGTGCAATTTTTAGTAAAATAGGTTTTGGTTTTATTCTTTGTTGATTGATTTCCTGTAATTGAAACAAGATTTTTTTCAACGGCTCTTTCTCTTGCAAGGCACGTAAATTCGGTGTGTTTGGCGAACTTACATTCACCACAAAATAATCTACTACATCATACAATTCATTAAAACATTTTATGTAATCATCAACCGCATTTTCGTTTGGTGTATTTTTGTTTTTGCCAATGTTGCCACCAATAAGAATTTGAGATTTGAGATTTGAGATTTGAGATTTTTGGATATTACTTTTTACAGCAGCCATTCCACCATTATTAAAACCCATTCGATTTATAATAGCTTTGTCTTCAATCAAGCGAAATAAACGTGGCTTGTCGTTACCATCTTGCGCTAAAGGTGTTACTGTACCAATTTCTATAAAGCCAAAACCAACGGCTGCAAACGCATCTATACATTCTGCATTTTTATCTAAACCAGCTCCTAAACCAACTGGATTTTTAAAGGTTAATCCAAATAAATTTCGTTCAAGTTTTTTATTTTCTATTGAATAAATTTTAGAAACAAAATATTTTGCAAATGGAATTTTAATTATAAAATTCATTAAACGCAAAGTAAAATGATGCGCTTTTTCAGCATCTAATTTGAATAAAAAAAAACGCAGGATTTTGTACATGTACAAATGTAAGAAAATTGACGATTATGATTTTAAATAAAATTATCTC
The DNA here is from genome assembly GCA_938008535.1 of uncultured Saprospirales bacterium. Taxonomy (GTDB): domain Bacteria; phylum Bacteroidota; class Bacteroidia; order Chitinophagales; family JADIYW01; genus JADJSS01. The sequence continues at coordinate 2,551 of CALLKF010000080.1, forward strand.
GTAAATGTTCCACTGAATGATTGTCCAGCAACATTTAAAATTGGAATTGAGCCAACTACAATATTTCCACTTACAAAACGCATGGTTAAAGAAATGATTTTTCCTGTACAATCAAAACTACCGCTTCCATTTATGGTAACATTCGTTAATGTTATTGGCCCAATCGGTAATGATGGCAATGAAATATCTGCGATAGTAAAATTATTACCGCTTAATGTTGCCACAAAAATTAATGGATTTAATGCTTTTGTATAAAGCAATACCTTTTGGTCTGGAATGTTCAAAAAGTTCAATATCGTTATAGTGTCAGCTAGTGCAGGTATAGTTAGTATATTCCAATTTCCTTTATACGTTCCTTGTGCAGTATTTTCGGTTTGCGTAACACAATCTCTAACTACTAAGTTGATGGTAAAAGTAGAAGTGTATCCAGATGTTGCAGTTGCAGTAATGGTAATAGGATAGGTTCCAGTCGGTGTGGTATTTGAAACCGTTAAAACAGGCAACGTAATTGCAGTAGCTGTGTTCAATGTAAACAACGAACTGGTATATGTTTTTGGCAACGCTGGATTGAAAATAACGCCAGTTGGCAAACTCGATGAAGTTAGCGTAATATCTTCTGCATTACCGTTTTGAAATTGAATAGCTGTTTTTAAATTATTGACAGATGTTCCAATGTTTGCATTAAAAGTAGTATCAGAAGATACAAATTGAAATTGCATGTTTGCTGCAGTATTTTCATCTTTTTTACAACTAAACAAAACAATAGAAAAAAGAATTATAATTAGATGTTTCACGATATTTTTTGAAAGTAAATATAGTGTTTTTTAATCGAATTGATTTGTTGGTATAAATAACTTTCATGCTTATCTTTATTGCATGCAAAAGCCACTTGCCGAACGAATGCGACCAAAAACAATTGACCAAATTATTGGTCAAGATCATTTATTAGGAAATGGCAAAGCGTTGCGTCAAATTATTGAAAAAGGTAAGCTCCACTCTATGATATTTTGGGGTCCGCCTGGCGTTGGTAAAACAACATTAGCAAGAGTTTTAGCGAATCATGCAAATTTACCGATTGAACAATTAAGTGCAATTTCGGCTGGTGTAAAAGAAATCAGAAGTGTAATTGAAAACGCAAAAGAAGTTGGACAAACTGTTTTATTTATTGATGAAATTCATCGCTTTAATAAATCGCAACAAGATGCATTGCTCGGTGCGGTAGAAAATGGTACACTAATTTTAATTGGTGCAACTACAGAAAATCCTTCGTTTGAAGTGAATGCTGCGTTGTTGTCGCGCTCACAAGTGTATGTATTGAAATCGTTAGAAGCAGAAGATTTAAAAAAGATTGTTGATCATGTTTTGCAAGAAGATGAAGTTTTAAAACAAGAGAAAATTATTATAAAAGAATACGATGCATTGTTTTATTTTTCTGGTGGTGATGCGAGAAAGTTGTTGAATGTTTTAGAATTAGTTGCTGAAAATTTAAAAGAAGACAAAATCATCACGAATGTTTTTGTTGAAGAAATTATACAAACTTATATTGCGCGTTACGATAAAAGTGGTGAGCAACATTACGACATCATTTCAGCGTTTATAAAATCAATTCGTGGCAGCGACCCGAATGCTGCATTGTATTGGATGGCGCGCATGATTAATGGTGGCGAAGATCCAAAATTTATTGCACGTCGTTTGTTGATTTTATCTTCAGAAGATATTGGCAACGCAAATCCGAATGCGTTGCTGTTGGCAAATGCTTGTTTTCAAGCAGTTACTACCATTGGTTATCCAGAATGCAGAATTATTTTGGCACAATGTGTTACTTATTTGGCATCTTCACCAAAAAGTAATGCCAGTTATATTGGAATTGAACAAGCCATTTCTTTAGCAGATAAAACAACTGATTTGTCGGTGCCATTGCATTTGCGCAATGCGCCAACAAAGTTGATGAAGAATTTGAATTATGGAAAAGATTATCAATACGCGCATCAGTTTGAAAATAATTTTGTGGATTTAGAATATTTACCGAAAGAAATTTCAGGAACAAAATTTTATGAACCGAATAATAATGCAAGAGAAAACGAATTGCGAAAATTTTTGAAAGACAGATGGAATAAGAAATATAATTATTGAAAAAAAATAACCACTTAAGGAACTGAGAAGCTAAAGAAAAATTTGAAGAAACAATAAATGTAATAACTAAGAAAGCTAAAGAAAATTAAAAAAATAACCACTTAAGGAACTGAAGAAGCTAAAGAACAATAGAAGAATATAATTTGTAAGCAAAAAGAAAGCTTAAGTTCCTTATGTTTCTTAAGTGGTTAAAAGAAAATAGGAGTGATGACAACACAAAAAAGCATAAATGATTTAGCATACAAAATTATTGGTTGCGCTATTGAAGTACATAAAGAATTAGGACCAGGTTTATTAGAATCTGTTTATCAAAAATGTATGGAAGAAGAATTGAAAAATATAAATTTATCTTTCCAGTCTCAATTAGTAATACCTATAAAATACAAGAATGTAGAATTAGATTGTGATTTAAGATTAGATATTTTGGTCGAAGATTTAATTATAGTTGAACTAAAAACGGTAGAAACTATGCTTCCTTTATTTAGCGCTCAATTGCTGACTTACATGAAACTATTGAGAAAACCAAAAGGTTTATTGATTAACTTTAACTCAGATAATATTGTAAATAATACTACTTCTTTAGTCAATCAATATTTCTCTGAATTATTATAATATCTTAAGTTTCTTAAATGCCTTAAGTGGTTAAAAAATCAAGCGTTAAATATGAACTTTCAAACCGATAAATTTTTCTTAATTGCTGGACCTTGTGTGGTTGAGTCGAAAGAAATTTGTTTTGAGATTGCAGAACAATTAGTTGCTATAACAACTGAATTAAATATTCCGTTTATTTTCAAAGCATCTTATAAAAAAGCGAATAGAACAAAACTGGATTCTTTCACAACCATTGGCGAAGAAAAAGCATTGCAAATTTTAGCTGATGTAAAAGCACATTTTAATGTTCCAATACTTACTGATGTGCATGAAACAACCGATTGCGATTTGGTAAAAGATATTGTTGATGTGATTCAGATTCCAGCATTTTTGTGCCGACAAACAGAGTTGTTACTTGCTGCTGGAAATACAGGAAAAGCTGTTAACATAAAAAAAGGACAATTTATAAGTGCAGAAATGATGCAGTTTGCCGTTGATAAAATTCTCTCAACTGGAAACAAAAATATTATGCTAACAGAACGCGGAACGATGTTTGGTTACAACGATTTAATTGTTGATTTCAGAAATATTCCGTTGATGAAACAAACAGGTTTTCCTGTGATTTTTGATGCAACACATTCTGTGCAACAGCCAAATAAAACTGAAGGTGTTAGCGGTGGAAAGCCAGAATTTATTGAGCATTTGGCAAAGTGTGCTATTGTTACAGGCGCAAATGGCATTTTCTTAGAAACACATCCAAATCCTTCACAAGCATTGAGCGATGGCGCAAATATGTTAGCGTTGAGTGAAGTAAAAGGTTTGTTGGAAAAATTAGTGAAGGTTAAAATCGCGCTTTAATATCACAAAACCTTCAATTCCGTTCTTCTATTCTTCGCTTTGTTTTCTTCGGTGTCGTTTGGAACAATTGGCATCGTATCGCCGTAACCTTTCGCTGTTAAACGTGTAATAGCAATTCCTTTTTTTACTATATAATTTACAACCGTTTCTGCACGCTTTTGCGATAAGGTTTGATTGTATTTTTTGTCGCCTTTGTTGTCAGTATGTCCAGCAATTTCAATTTTTATAGTCGGATTTTTTTGCAACAATTCTACTAATTTATCTAATTCAATAAAAGATTCTGGTTTCAATTCTGCTTTATCAAAATCAAAGAAAACATTGTTTAAAACAATTTTATTGTTGGTTAAAATTGGTTCCAGCAAAACTTCTATTTCATAAGGTTTCGTTGAAGTAGAAGCTACTAAGTTTATGTTTTGTGAATAAAATAAATACGCTTCTTTTTGCACACTCAAAGCATAGTTTTTATTGGCCTCAATGCTCACAAAAAAACTTCCTGCAATAGAATTTCCTTTGTAAATTTCTTTCTTTGAATCTAAGTCAACAATTGAATATGCTGCGTTCAGTAACTGTTTTGTCTTTGCATCTTTTACTATTGCTTTCACATAAGTAGTTTTCTTTGGCTGCATGTTTTCCGGCAAATCAAAACTATACAAATCCAAGCCGCCAAAACCACCAGCTCTGTTCGATGATAAGAATGCAGTTTTGCCATCATACGAAACTGTCATTGCATTGTCATCTGTTTCTGAATTGATTGGATAGCCAATGTTTACTGCTGTTGTCCAGCCAGTATCCGTTTTTCTTGCCATAAAAATATCAGCGTTTCCCATGCCTGGCCAACCGTTAGATGTGAAATATAAAGTCTGGTTATCAGCATGAATAAATGGACATTGGTCATCTAATTTGGTGTTGATGTTTGGACCTAAGTTTACTGGTTCGCCAAACTTCATATTTTCATCTAAGTAACTTACCCAAATATCTCGACCACCAAAACCACCTGCTCTGTTGCTCGCAAAATACATCGCTTTTGCATCAGATGAAAAACTGGGCTGAGCTTCCCAAGCACCAGAGTTTATTGGCTTTCCGATGCCTTGTGGATCTGTCCAGCTACCATTATCTTTTCTCGAATAATAAATATCGCAACTGCCGTAACCATCAAATTTATTACAAGAAGTAAAGAATAAAATTGTGCCTTCCGAATTCATGGTTTCCGCACCTTCATTTTCATATGAATTTATGTTAGTGCCAAATGAAAATGCATTTGCAAATCCAGAATCTGTTTTTTGTGCGACGTATAAATCTTCCTGATTATTTTGCATGCGCGTAAATGATAATAATTTTCCATCAGGTGTTAAGTACGGAAAATACTCGTTGTTCACGGTATTGATAGTTGCACCTAAATTTTTTGGATTAAATGGAACTGGATGTTTTTTTGCTTCAAGGGCAAAATTTGCATTGCGCACGGTTTGCTCAGCTTTTGCGGTTGCGTTTGGTGCTTTGTTACTCATCAGCAAATATTTTTCGGCATATACTTTTGCTTTATCACCATTTCCGGTTTTCAAATAAATTTCAGAAAGCATATACGTTGACCTTGCAGTAAAATCAGGTTCTTTGGCGCAACCTTCTAATGCAACAATTGCATCATCATATTTTTTTAATGCAAAATAATATTCGCCTAATAATTCTTTTGCTTGTGTGTATTTTGGATACGTTTTTATAGCCAATAATAACATGTCTATTCCTTCTTCAAATTGCGTTCTGGAGCCAAAATCTTTTGCTTTGAAATAAGCAGCCATTGCTTTTTCAGGCACCTGCTGTGCGTAAGAGTAATGAGTAATGAGTAAAGAGTAAAGAGATATGAATATTATTTTCTTCATGTGTATTGTTTAACAAAAACTGTGCTACATACGAACGAAATAGCGACTGTTAAAGTAACGCAAAAAGCACAAAATAAATATAAAATGAACTGTTTATTATTTTCAGATCCAAATGCTGATTGTACAGAATTTGGTAAAAGAGCATCAAAATACTGCCAAAAAGGTGTTTTGAAGCACTTCATGAATGCTTCTGGGCGCTTCACAGATGCTTCTGGGTGCTTCGCAGATGCTTTTTGACACTTCACGCTTGCTTCTGGGCGCTTCATCCTGTCTTCTTGGTGCTTCACTAATGCTTCTGGACGCTTCAAGCGGTCTTCTGGGTGCTTCAAGCTGGCTTCTTGACGATTTTTTAGTTGATTTTTTGTTTTTTGAAATGAATTTTAATAATTCCATTCATTTTTCTCAGTAGTAAGAAACGAATAATTGGAAGAAAAGAGGAAGTTTGCCTAGGGAATATTCAGATATTTATGTGTTTGCAGCGATATTTTCCATTTCGGATGCTGTTTTGTATAATCGATCATCAATGGTAGCATTTGTTCTTGCTTACTCCATTCAGTTTGCAGATATAATTGACAATCTCTTGAAGTCAAAGCACTGTTCTGTTCTGCAAATTCAAAATCACTTTTATTAAAAATAATGCATTTCAGTTCATTTGCTTTTGCAACTACTTCTTTTAATGGTGCTTTGAATTTTTTTGGTGAAACACAAATCCAATCTAGTTGTCCGGAAATTGGATAAGCACCTGATGTTTCTATATTAATTTGAAAACCGTTTTCTTTTAATTTTTTGGTTAGAAAAGTCAGATCATACATTAATGGTTCGCCGCCAGTAATGACAACTAATCTTCCAGAATATTTTAAAACTTCTGCAACCAAATCATCTATCAACATTAATTGGTTTTCAGAAACTGTCCAAGATTCTTTTACATCGCACCAAACACAACCTACATCGCAGCCAGCCAAGCGAATAAAATACGCTGCATTGCCTGTATAGAAACCTTCACCTTGAATGGTGTAGAAATGTTCCATAACTGGAATGTGTTTTGCTGTGTCGAAGTTCATGTTCAGTCAAAAATACAAATAAAAAAAGACGCACAAGCAGTGCGTCTCTACTATACATTTAATTTATTACACTTTCGGTGCAGCCGCTAAAATTTCAGCACTTGCTTGGTCTGCATATTTTTTGAAATTTTCATTGAATTTTGCAGCTAATTCTGTTGCTTTTGTATCGTAAGCTGCTTTATCAGACCAAGTATTTCTTGGATTTAATATTTCGCTTGGAACACCTGGACAAGTTGTTGGAATTTGAAAATTAAAAATTGGTAATGTTTCGTAAGTTACATTTTCTAAATCACCATTTAATGCTTCTGTAATTAATGCACGTGTATATTTTAAACTCATACGTTTGCCAACGCCATAAACACCACCAGTCATACCTGTGTTTATCAACCAAACATTTGCACCGCTTTCTTTTAATTTTTTACCTAACATTTCTGCATATTTCGTTGGATGCAATGGTAAAAAAGCTGCACCGAAACATGCAGAAAAAGTTGTTTGCGGTTCTGTTACACCAGCTTCTGTTCCAGCAACTTTTGATGTATAGCCAGAAATAAATAAATACATAGCTTGCGCTTCTGTTAATTTAGTAATTGGAGGCAACACACCAAATGCATCATAGCTTAAAAAGAAAATATTATTTGGTGTAGTACCTACTGAAGGTGTAGCAATATTATTAATGTGATATAATGGATAAGAAACACGCGTATTTTCAGTAATACTTACATTTTCAAAGTCTACGTTGTTTGTTCCTTCAAAAAAGCGAATATTCTCTAATATTGCACCTGGTTTAATTGCGTGAAAAATGTCTGGTTCTTTTTCTTCAGTTAAGTCAATACATTTTGCATAGCAACCACCTTCAAAATTAAACACACCATTATCGCTCCAACCATGTTCGTCATCGCCAATTAATTTTCTTGTTGGATCTGCTGAAAGTGTAGTTTTTCCAGTGCCAGATAAGCCAAAGAATAACGCTGTGTCATTGTCTTCACCAATGTTTGCAGAACAATGCATGCTCAATACATTTTTTTGGTGCGGCAACACAAAATTCAATACTGTAAAAATTCCTTTTTTAATTTCGCCAGTGTAGCCAGAGCCACCAATCAATATTACTTTCTTCGTAAAATTAATGATAGAAAAATTATGCTGACGTGTTCCATCTTCTGATGCATTTGCCATAAAACTTGGTGCACATAAAATAGTCCATTCTGGTTCAAATGATTTTATTTGTTCTTCAGTTGGACGAATGAACATATTATCAGCAAATAAACTTGCCCAAGGTGTTTCTGTAACTACCCTAATATTTAATTGATAATTTGGATCAGCACACGCTATAACATCGCGAACAAAAATTTCTTTTTGAGCGTCTAAATGTGCAGTTACCTTTGCTTGTAATTTATCAAATGCTTCTGGTGAATACGGTTGGTTGATATGATTCCAATCTACAGCGTTTTCTGTTAAAGCATCTTTTACTGTAAATTTATCTTTAGGCGATCTTCCTGTAAACTCACCAGTGTTAATACATAAGGCACCAGCATCATTTAAAACACCTAAATTTAGGTCGAGTGTGCGTTGTATTAGTTCTTCTCTTGAGGAATTCCATTTTGCTGTTGTATGTTGGAAACCAATTTTTGTTAAATCTGCAGTAGGATTCTTGACGCCTTGATCATTCATTTGTTTGTGTTTTGAATTAGGACTACAAAAATACGGAAAATTGCATTGAATGAAAGTGCTTAAAGTTTTGGTAATATTGAAATTAGGAACAATGTTAATAAGATTGGAAACATTATTTCAGTAATAAAGAATCATTGTTTAGATTTGAATATGAGATATCCATGAATGTTTACACACCAAACGCAAATAATTATTAAGATATTCCTTGTCTGCTGACAAGCAGGCATGTGCACAATAAAAAATCAATAAAAATAAACACGTGAAAAAAAGAGCTTTTGTTTTATTTATACTGATGATAACAATATTGATTTCTTGCAAAAAAGACAAAACTTATAAGGTTGGAATTGATGTTCAGTCACAATTTGTAAATGATAGTGTTGAATTGTTTCTTGATAATGAACCTTTGATTAAAAAACGTCTTTCAACTAATAATTTGCTTGGTGTTTGTGATGATGGAATTGTTCGTCTTACAAAAAAAGAAGGAGTTCATACTTTAGTATTCATTGTCAATAACTCGGCAACACTAGTAACAAATTTTTCGTTGAATAATAATTTATACATCGGTATAACTTATGATCCATCTGACAATGAAGTTTCATTTGTGCATTCTGATGAGCCATTTATTTACGAATAAATAAGTCGAAATTCAAAATTTAATGTTATTTTGCTTTTTGTAAAAATCCTATTATGAAGAAAATGCAAACCATTTGTTTGTTTCTGTTTTTTAATATTGTTCAATTTTCCTTTTCACAATCTATTTTATTAAAACAAAAAGATGTGAAAGAAGTATTATCCAGAATGTGCGGTAGTTTTAGTACAGAAGAGCAGGCAAAATCAGATACAAGTTTATATAATATCCGATTGAATATGGTTCAATTTTGGAGGAATAATAAGAACGGATATTGGTTGTATATAGAACAATCTTTAGCTTCTGAAATGAATAAACCATATAGACAACGAGTCTATCATTTATATCTTGCAAATGATACTGTGATTGCAAGTACTGTTTATGAACTCAAGAATAGTAAGCAATATGTTGGTGCTTGGAATGATGTAGAAAAATTTAAAAATTTTGCCAATGACTCATTAGTAAATAGACAAGGTTGCGCGGTTTATTTTCATAAGAATCAAGATGATAGTTATTCTGGTTCTACAACTGGAAAAGAATGTTTGAGTTCGTTGCGTGGTGCATTGTTTTCTACTTCTGAAGTTACGTTGTATGATGATAAAATATTGATTTGGGATCGTGGCTGGAACCAAGAAAAACAGCAAGTTTGGGGCTCGATTAAGAGTGCGTATATTTTTGTGAGACAGAAAGAATAATAGGTTTCTTTATTTACTAATTACAAATTTTCTTGGTCCATTTCCATCATAAACTAAAACACCATTATACCATACTTTCTCTGTAATTGTAGAACATGTATTATTGACAATTTCAGAAATTAAAGTATCAGAAATTGAACTGTTTAATTGTAAAATATCAGTACCATATGGAGTTAAACTTAGCGTGTAGATAGAATCTGCATCTAAATGAATCACAAACGCTTTTGGATAATCCATACTGAGAGAATATACTTCTACTAGTTGATTGTTTGCATTTTTATAAAAATGTTTTATGCTGTCGTACTTAAAAGCATAAGATTTTGATGAATCTAATAAATCTCTACCAAGATTGTCTTTATATTGAATGTCAATTCGAGTATCTAGAAAAAAGCATTCCTTTTGTCTTTTACAATCAAGTAAAATCATACCTACAAAAAAGAGTATAGATGCTATTTTTATATTTTTCATGAAGCAATAATAATAAAAAGGAACTACAATGTTTTATTTTTATATTTATTTATTTCACTAAAAAAGTATTTAAAATAAAAAAAACTCGTTCATTGCTGAACGAGTTTTTTGAATAAAAAAGTAAGATACGATTATTCGCCGTTACCTTCCATTTTTGCTTTCAAATCAGAAAGAGAACTTAAGTCACCTAATGTAGATTTCTCTATTTTAGAGTTTGTTTTTTCTACAGCTTCTTTTGTTTTCTTAGCTTCTTTTTTCTTTTCGCCTTCTACAGCTTTTTTCTCATCGATTTTAGCATCTTCGTTTACACGAGTATGTGATACGATAATACGTTTGTCATCTCTGTCAAACTCTAAAACTTTGAATGGTAAAACTTCTTCTACATCAGCTAATTTTCCGTCTTCTTTTTTGATATGACGTGTTGGAGCAAATGCTTCGATTCCGTAAGGTAATTGAACCAATGCGCCTTTGTCTTCGCGTTTTAAAACGGTTGCTTCGTGCGTAGAACCAATTGGGAACAATGTTTCAAACGTGTCCCAAGGGTCTTCTTCCAATTGTTTGTGTCCTAAAACAATTTTTCTGTTTTCTACATCTATTTCTAACACAACAACATCTAATTCATTGCCTACTTTCGTAAACTCAGATGGATGATTGTAACGCTTAGTCCAAGATAAATCAGAAATGTGAACCATACCACCAACAACATCGTCTAATTCAACGAATACTCCGTAAGGTGTGATGTTTTTCACTTGTCCTTTCAATTTACTTCCAACTGGATATTTCTCAGCAATTAGTTTCCAAGGATCTTCTTGCATTTGTTTTAAGCTCAACGACATTTTACGTTCGTCTTTGTCTAAAGTAACTACCATTGCTTCAAATTCGTCGCCTAATTTGAAATAATCGCGTGAGTTGATTGGTTGGTTGCTCCATGAAACTTCTGAAACGTGAATCAAACCTTCCACACCTGGTACGATTTCTAAGAAAGAACCGTAATCTTCGATGTTTACGATTTTACCTTTTACTTTAGCACCAACTTCGATACCTTCTGGTAAAGAATCCCAAGGATGAGGTTGTAATTGTTTTAAACCTAATGAAATACGTTTTTTGTTGTCATCATAATCAATTACAACTACTTGTAATTTTTGATCCATTTTCAATACTTCATTTGGATGGTTGATACGACCCCAAGAAATATCAGTGATGTATAATAAACCATCAACACCACCTAAATCGATGAATGCACCGAAGTCTGTAATGTTTTTGATAGTTCCTTCTAATACTTGACCTTTCTCTAATTTACCAATGATTTCTTGACGTTGTGATTCTAAATCGCTTTCAATTAATGCTTTGTGTGATACAACTGCATTTTTAATAGTTTCATTGATTTTTACAACTTTGAATTCCATTGTTTTGCCAACAAATTGATCATAATCCGTAATTGGTTTTACATCAATTTGAGAACCTGGTAAGAATGTTTCCATTCCGTATAAATCAACGATTAAGCCACCTTTAGTTTTGCTAATGATACGGCCTTTAACAATAGTGTCGTTTGCATTTGCTTCGCAGATGTAATCCCAAGCTTTTGTTAACTTGGCTTTTTTACGAGATAGAATTAATTGACCTTTTTTGTTTTCTTTGTTTTCTACATATACATCTACTTCGTCACCAACTTTTAATTCAGGTGTATCTTTGAACTCTGATTTAGAGATCATACCGTCTGATTTAAAACCAATGTTTAAGATAACATCTGTGTCTGTAATTGCAGTAACAATTGCTTTTACAATTTCATTGTCTTCAACTTGTTTGAACGTTTGATCGTACAATGTTTCTAACTCTGCAATTTTTTCTTTGGTGTATTTGTTAGCACCACGTTTGCTTACGTTCCAATCGAACTCTTCAGCTTTTACCGCAGGAATTACTAAATCGATAGTTTCCTGTTCGATAATTTCTTTTTGTTTAGGTACGGTAATGATGTCATCTACTGCATCAATTGCCGGAATTTCTGGTTTGTCTGTCAAAATTGACTAATTTAAATGGTTAAAAATAAAAAATATCTCTCCAAAAATTTAAATTTTCGGACTGCAAAGATAGCTGATAATTAGCTAATTTGAAAATTTGAAAATGAAAAAATTGCTGATTTTGAGCAATTTAATGCGTTTTTAACAAGAAAAAATGTATAATTCTACATATCTGTATTCGTATACACCTAATTTTCTGTGTTTCAATTATCTTCGATAAACAATACTTGGCTGCCGAATTTTTTCAGATCGTCGTAGCTGATCCAGTAGAATCCGTCTTTGCCAGCATCCGTGCCCCAACTGTTCATGATTTCGAATGAGCCACCGTTTACGGCATCGTTGTAGCCGATAATGCACATTGCATGTCCGACGTATAAATCTGAAATCTTTTTGGCATTTTTTGCTTCTGCATAATCTTTTGGATTTGGATACCAGATGCCTGTTTTGGTATCTACAGTATTAAAACTTTTTGGAAGATACATGCTAAATACAATTGGCTTTTTTTCTTTGAGCATGCGCTTCATATCTAAAATAGTGCTGTCTTGAATATCGAACCAAGAACTAAAGCGTTGGAAGTCGTGGATTTTATAATTTTCTGCATTTTTTTTGTCTGCATCAGAATAAACGGTCGCGCAATTATACGGCGAATTGTCCCAGGCGATGACGCCTTTGTCTTCCATAAATTGCAAAGCAGTGACCAAACTTGAACCATTTTGGCATGTATTGTCGTCTTGGAATTTTATGTTTAAAAATAGAAACTGTGGCGAAAAAGAATGTTTTGCAATGGCTGCTGCGCTGTCGATATTATTATAATTATTTCGTACGGACCATGCGATAGTGCGTGCTGCATAAGCAGTTGACCATGCGACGCAAGTGCCATAGTTGCCTTGCGACCGCACAACAGGTGTGTATTGTCTTAATGAAAACTGAGCTGGCAAATCATCGGCACCGCGCATATTATTTGAAGGTAGTTTTTTTACTTTTTGGTAAGATTCGATGTCTTCTTTCAATCCTTTTTTATAATTGTTATTGGTTACAATTGGTTTATTAATTTGCTGCATTATTTTATCGAACGTTGCATAAAACAAGAGGTCTGAAGGTTTGCCAAGTGCTTTATAAACTTCGTTATAGCATAATTCTTTTTGTGTGGTTTTAGGTTTGGTTTTATTATCTTTTATTAAAGTATAAATTATTGCTTCCATTTCGCCAGCATCATCGAAATATGGTTTTATTACTGCTTTAGCAGTTGCTTTATTTTTAGTTTTATCATAAAATGCAAGCTGATACGTTGTTTCCTTTCCATTGACTTCATCTGACTGAAAATCTGAACGATATAATAATAAAGTATCTTTTGAAGTACGCAGTATATGCATCACAGATTTATTGCCTTTCTGATTTATTTGCAATCCAAGCCAACTTCCGTTTGATAAATCGTAATCATTCGTGTTGAATAAATATTTATTCGGTTGGCTGTTGCTTATTAAAATTAGCGAATTAACATTGGTATTTGTTTCAAAAGCATTAGGTATCTTTTCGTACATTTCACTTCGAGCACTCAAAGATGCTGTAGAACTTTGCACTCTAATTGTTTTGGATAATACTTCAATCCATAAATTGTCTTTTTTTTGTGCAGTGGCACTTGGACTGACAATAAATGTTCCTTTGCCTGGAACAATCATTCTTATTACATCTTGTTTAGATGAAAATTGCAACACTTCTTTTTCCGAAATTTTGGTTCCGATTCTTACAAACGTTCCGTCAGCTTTTTTTATTTTTCCGATAACTTTGGTTACTACATTTTGGCTAAATAAATTTACAAATGCAAGTGATAATAAAATGAGTAAACTAATTTTTCGCACTGTTAATAGTTTAATTCTTCTTCATAAAATAAAACTGACCGCCTTCGTTGCCATCACTTCCAAAATCTATAAGTTTAGGTTCGGTATTTGCTTGGTTTTTTATGCCACTATAAATTATGCTATATAATTCACTGACTGGTAAATAAGGAGCTTCATTATTTTGTAATGCTTCCATTACCATTTTTACAAATACACTTTGTCCAGGTACTTTTTCCAAGCCACCACTGGTTAATACTTGTCTGCTTCTAAGTTTATATTCCCATTTGCTCGGTGTTTTTACTTCTTCTTTGCCACGCATCGCACCGCTGTAACAGGCATCCGATAACATCAGGATATGTTTTGTTTTGCTGCCAGCAACCAGCTCGTCTAATTTTTTACTTGAAATATAATCCACATCAATATTCGTGGCATTTATAGGCACCCAATATCCAATTAATTCTGTTCCTTTATTCTTATAGGTTCCATGTCCTGCAAAATAAATAATCAGATTGTCGTTTTCGTTCATCGATTCCAATAATGAACTCAACGTCGATAAAATTTTAACGTAGTCTTTATTATATAACTCTACAATGTTTGTGCTGTCAAATCCATATTTTTTTACCAGTACGCTTTTTATTTGTTTTGATTCAGAGATAGTACTTGGCAATGGACTCCAGCCACCGCTCTTGTAGTCACTGCATGCAATTAATATTGCATGAAATTTTGGGTTCTCATCAGCAGAAATTAGTGGAATTTTATCAGAAGCATCATTGTTGGAAGCAGCAATTTTAGGTGGTTGTACAATATCGTACGAATGTGTTCCAATATTGCCTTTTTTATCGGATGCCTGAATAATCAATTTAGACGCTGTGCCTGGAATATTCATAGAAAAATAGCCGCCAGGTTTTATTTCTGTAACGTTTGTTCCATTTATATTGATCCAATCAACGCCTGCTAAATCTTTTACAATACCACTTACAAATAACTGCGGATGCCCAATGTCATCGGCCTCTACGGTTAGCGAGCCAATAATTTTAGGAGTTAATAATTGTATTTCTGGTGACGATTTATCTAATGCAATATCTTGTTTTATTTTTTTCTGGGTTCGTGCCATTTTATAAGGAATATCATCTGAACTCGGATGAATAGTCAATGCTTTTCTGTAATATTCCATTGCTTTCTCGTAGTTTCCTGCACGTTCATTGTGCCAACCTTTAAATTCTAATAAATTTGCATAGATATAATCACCAAATTTGAGGTTGGATTTTGTAACTTCTAAAGAAGTATCTGTGTCTTGACTAAATGAAGCAATTGAAAATACTATCAATAAACTTAACATAGTGATTCCCTTCATAGCATTGTTTTATTGTACTAAAGATATGAAAATAATCTTACTCTGCTTTGTATTTTTTGTGTGTGAAATATTCCAGAAAAGTGAGAAGAAATGCAGGCAAGAATAAATCTATTTGTAGGTTGAATAGGAAGATGCCTATTAAAGAAAAAAGCAACAAGTAACCCATGTAAGTAAAATAATTTTGGATAAAAGATTCGAGATGTTTTGAAAAGATGAATGAAAATTTTAGGTTGATTTTTGGCAGTTTGCTAAAACAAGCAAAGTAGCTTAATGAACTAAGAATTATCCATAAAATAAACAGCCAAAAATAACTCACCAAATGCTGATTGTTGAGTAATGAAAGATAAACGTTTGCCAATATGATGCTTCCAGATGATTTTCCTAAAGGTGTGATGTGAATGTCTGAGTCGAAGTTGCCGATGAAGATGATTTTATTTTGAAAAAGTTGCTGACACATGGTGGTGTCGCCTTCAAAACCAAGTAGTAATTCACCTAAGTTGTAATATTCTGCGTAACTACATTTATTGCTTTTTAAATCGTTTGGATTTAAATAATAACTTGGCCATATAGAAGAAAGGCAAAGATGCTTGTTACATGTGCTAAAAAAAGTATGCTCATCATAAAAAGCACGATTTATTTTTTGATGCAAGAAAACAGGAATAGTAGGTGTGTTGTCTTCTGCAAATAATTTAAATTTAGTAACGCCGCTGCCAAATGATGTGTAATCTGCATTCGCTGTATTAGCATTTATGAATGGTTTTATATATTGACCATTTTCATTTTTTAAAATCGGAATAACAATGTTTTTATTAAAAGAGATTTCGTTGTTTAATAATGTGTCTATTGATGGATTTGTGGTGTTTTTATAGTAAAATTGAAGATCTAATAAAGTATAAATAGGTTTGTTTGGTGATTGATTGATGAACTGAATAAATTGGTAAAGTTTTTCTCTATTGCTGATGGCGATATTTCCGTAATCAAGCGTGTCATCAACCAATGCAATATCTTTGCTGGTGTTTATAAAAATAAATTTTGGTGCAATTTTTGGCTTTGCAGAAAAGACTTTAAATTTCCATAAATAAACCTTTGAGAAGAACGCATCTTCAAATGCAAACGTATATTGGCTGTTGGTAAAAGTCCAAGTAATGAACAACAAAATAAATCCTATCGTAAGAGAAATAATTCCTTTGCTATACCAACTATCTAAATTTAGTTTTTCCATAATCAGTAAAAAATAAAGATAGTTTTTTCGTTTGGTAAATCACAATGATGTTTAATGTTTAAGCCACCTTCAACTTACTTTGATAAAAACGATTGGCTCGTTTTATGGAAGCAATATCATTAAAGCGTACACCTTGCTCTTGCATTACTTTGTGCGCTTTGGCTGCGGTGAATTGTCGCACATAAAATGTTTCGTTTACCACAAAATGATGAATAGCATGTGTGCTACCGAAATTGCAGCAAAACAACTGCATAGGAATGAAATACCATTTGTTTAATACTTGTGTTTGTTGCATTACATTTCCTGCTTCTACATCGCCGTAATAGTGCATGTTTGAAGTAATGAAATGCAATGAAAACATTCGGAATAAATTTGGAAAAATTAAAATGGCTACTAACGGATTTATCCATTTGAATTGTGCTTCTATAATTGCAGGACTTTGATAGCCTACATTAAAAATAGCGAAAATAAAATGTACTGCATGATGTGCTAAAAAGAAATACCATACTAAATATAAACCAAGCGTGAACGGCAACATTCCATAGATTTTTAATTTCTTAAATTCAAGAGCTTGTTCTCTCGGAAGTTCTCCATTTTTTACGGCTTCTATAATATCTTTGCGAATTCGGGCTCCTCTTAACACGCCACCTAATAAAATATCTGCAGTAGTGATTAGTCTTTTGAAAGACCATTGCTCACCATTGGTAACACCACGTTCTTCGATGTCAGTTTTAGTGCCTGAAACACGATGATGATGAAAATGAATTTCTCTGCGCAACCACGGATTTATGGTCATTGGACGAAAAATCCAAACGCCAAGCATCATCAAATTTTGTACGAATTTATTTTTTTTGAAATACATGAAATGAATTAAATCATGTTCGAGTTCATGCAAAAAAGAAGTCCAGAATGCTACAGAAAGTATGACTGCAATTGTGGGAATTTTGTGTTGTAAATACAACACTGCAGATAAAATGATCATTGCAATTGAAAAAGAAAAAATGAAAAAGCCAATTGCATTTTGGTGTTGTAGAATTGGATATTTCGCACGAAATTCTTTGCTTGCTTGCTGCACTTCTTTACGAATTATTTTTGTTTTTAATTCGTCTTCTTTGCTTTTGATTTTTATATCGTCTATAACTAATTCCATAAACTAAAATTACAACATTTTTAGTTTATATAATCGCAAAAGAAACAACGCTTTACGCAAAGTTTACTCAAAAGTGCAGGAATTTATCTATAGATAAGTGAAAACAGCTTAACTATTTATCAACTGCATTGCTTTCTCGTAAATTAAATCGATTTGATTTTCTAAGCTAAGATTGGTAGTGTCGATTTCTATTGCGTCTGAAACTTTTGTTAAAGGTGAATCTTCGCGTGTGGAATCGATTCTATCACGATGCAACAAATTTGCTTTTAGTTCTTCCAACGGAAATAATTTTCCTGTTTTTTTGAGCAATTCATCTTGCCTGCGTTTTGTGCGTACATCTACATCAGCTGTCATAAAAAATTTGAGTTCAGCATCTGGAATCACCACGCTTCCAATATCGCGACCTTCCATCACCACGCCTTTTTGTGCAGCCATTTTTTGTTGTTGCTCTACCAGCTTTCTACGCACATTACTCATGGCAGCCACTTCGGAAACAATGGCAGCCACGCGCGGTTGGCGAATCTCATCTTCTACATCTACATCATTTAAAAACGTATGATGTACATCACCAACTTTCTTAAAATCAATTTCAATTTTTGGCAATGCATTTTCGATGCCATCAAAATTATCTAAATCTATCAAATGCTGTTGAAAATAAAGCGTTACAGCACGATACATCGCACCAGAATCGATATAAATATAGCCGAGTTTTTTTGCCACACTTTTTGCAGTAGAAGATTTTCCGCAAGCGGAAAATCCATCGATGGCAATGTTTATCTTTTTAGTCATGAGTAATTAGTTATAAGTCGTAAGTCGTGAGTCGTGAGAAAAAAAACACTTACGACTCACAACTTTTAGCTCGCGACTTTATTTCGCTTTTCGTCCGAATTCGTCTAATTTAATTCTGAATGTTAATTGATGATCGCTGCCAACTTTGCTGTATGCGCCATACGCATAATCAAAAGCAAATTGTTTGATATTAATACCAATTCCTGCAGAAAATCCTGAAAAACCTTTCTTCTTTCCAACAGCACCTAATTCTTGTCGGCGCATGTGATTATAGCCAAAACGTAAACGGACAGGTTTGCCTGCTTGCGCTTCTAAACCAAATGCAAAATGACGAAAAATATTATCAATTATTTCTGTGCTTTTGCTTTTCTTTTTTGTTGAACCTAACAAAATAGATTGTTGTTCTTCTTCAGGAAAAGTGAGTTTCCAAACTTGTAAATCATGCGCAGTTACAGAAAGTGTAATTGGTAAATGTTTGAATTTTTTCGAGAATGAAACATCAAGTTGCAAAGGCAATTTTTCGCGACCAATTATTTTGTCGTATGGTTTCAATTCCATGCCTGCATTCCGTAAAATAACAACTGCTGAAATATTTTTTTTATCGCTGTGATATGCTAAGGAAACATCTGTTGCAAAACCAACTGATGTATAAGTTGCCAACTGCGAAACAATCAATTTTAAATTAACACCATAATAAAAATTCTTCCAGTTTCTGCCGATGCCAGCTTGCATATTAAAATCATTTGCACGAAAGATGCCTGTTGAATTTCCAGCTGCATCGCGTCCATCAAACTTACCATAAGATGCATATTGAAACGTATAAGCAATGGTCGATTTTATCTTTGGATGCGTGTAGGCAAATGCTATATTTCCAACGTTCATCTTATCAATATAAAATGAGTTGGTGATACTTAATTGTTTGTGATAAGTGCTGTCTAGAAAACATGGATTGGTGATGGCTAATGATAAATCTGCATCTTTCATTGCCTGCACAGTTCCGTTGATGCCTTCCATACGTGATGAAGTTGGAAACGACAGAAAATCATACACATTTCTGCCACCAAGTTGCGCATTTGCAAATTGTATTGAAACAACTAAAAATGATATGATTATAAATTTTTTCAAAACGATGTTACAAAATAAGACAAGAAATTTGGAATAACAAATACAAATCAGTCTAAACTAAAAATTTAACCACTTAAGAAACAAAAGAAATAAAATTTTGATTAGTTATTTAAACTAAATGCGCTTTGTGTTCTGTCTTTCTATATCTATTAAGAAATCTTAAGTTCCTTTATCTATTAAGCAATCTTAAGTTTCTTGAGCTTCTTAAGTGGTTATTTTTATTTCAAACTAAAACGCTGTCCCAATCTTTCCAAACCACTTCGTAATTTTTGGATTGTATCATTTCAGCAATTTGCTGTGGTGTACGTTCGTCGTGTATTTCAAATTGTTTAAGAGCTTCGGAATTTGAATAACCACCTGGTTCGGTTTTGCTGCCTGCGCTCATGGAAGTAATTCCACATTCGATAGCAATATCACGGAATGCAGGTCGTTCGCGTGTGGAAAGCGACAATTCAACATCTGGAAAACAGATGCGAAATGCACAGATTAATTGTAGTAATTCTTTTTCTGAAAGGTGTGCTTTCGGTTCAAACTCGCCTTCAAAAGGTCGCAATCTTGGAAATGAAATAGAGAATTTTGATTGCCAATATTTTTTTTGTAATTGTGCCAAATGATTAGCCAAATCAATAGCTTCGGTGCGCCAATCATCACTTAATCCAAACAAAACACCGAGTCCGATTTTATACATTTCAGCAGCACCAATTCTGTCAGTTGTTGCCAATCGATAGTCGAAATTTGCTTTCTTACCTTTTGGATGTGTTTGTTTGTAAACATCTTTGTTGTAGGTTTCTTGATAGACCAAAACACTATACACACCAGCATTTTTTAGTCGAATATAATCGTCGGTTTCCAAAGGTTGAACTTCAATAGAAACTTGTGAAAAATGTTGTTTTACTAATTGAACAGCATTTATTAAATAATCAATTCCAACATGTTTGTCATGTTCACCAGTAACTAATAGAACCGCATCAAATCCATGAGATTTTAATACTTCAATTTCTTGTAAAATTTCTATTTCAGTTAATGTTTTTCTAGGAATTTTATTGGTTAAACTAAAACCGCAATAGGTGCAAATATTCTGGCACTCATTACTTAGATACAATGGTGCAAAAAGTTGAATGGTGGAACCGAAACGTTCTTTGGTTATTCGTTTACTGGTTTGGATTATTTTATTTAAAAATGGTGTTGCTGTCGATGAAATTAAAGAAGAAAAATCAGTTTCAGTAAAACTATTTATATCGTTTTTTGAAAGTATATTTTCTATTGTAGTTTCATTCACTTCAGCAATTGAAGAAGTGAATGCATCTTGATGATTATATTTTCCTTTATTTATAGAAATCATACTTTATTGCAATAGAAATTTATTGTTATGCTAAACATTGGATTGAATAGGCAAATATGCAACTAAATATCTAATTATAAATACTAATTAAAAGTAGAAAGCAATGTTTGCATTTGCGCATATTTTCAAAGAAATATCAACTATTTTGATTTATTTATTTTAAAAGGCAACATGAACCTAAATTTAACGTTAAAGATTTTGATGAAACTTCTATTTCTTAGCAAAGTTAATCAATCATCTTATGCACATTTTTAACAAACAATCTTAATAAAAACGTGCATAAGTAGCAATTTTGTTTGACTTAGGTCAATATATAAAAAACTATTTAAATGTGTTTTAAAAAATCTCAAATAATACACCAAAACATCACTATTTATTGCAATAAACTTAACTTGCTAAAACCCAAAAAATAGATTAACTTGAAGTATATTTGATGTTGATTTTGTCGTATACCGATGAACATTAATAAAACAACACTTATGAATAAAATCTACACTCGTTTTTCATTTCATATTTTAAACACTCACACCGAAATTAAGAAACTACTTCCTACGTTATCCAATTACAAAAAAACAAGTTACATGCTACATCTTTCCAAGGTTGCCGCGACCTTATCGCTGCTGCTTTTTGCTTTAATTATTCCGAAAACTGGTTTTGGACAGATTGAATTTGCGGGTGCTACTTCTTGTGGCACAGGTGCAAATACTGCTTGGCTAACAGCTGCGAATTGGTGTGGAGGCTCAATACCTGGAACAACATCTATTGCTCAGTTTGGCTCTAAAGGTACAGCAGCTAGCATAGGTATTAATGTTAACAATGCTGCGACACAACAAGTTGGTGCTATTGAGATAACATCAGCAAGAGGAAGTGGTTTAACAATTGGACATAGTGGTTCCAGTAAAAACAGTTTCTTACAAATTAATGGTACCACTGTAAACAGCGTTTCAAATGTTATTCTGAGAAACAACAGCAGTCAGTTGCTAACCCTTGCAAATCTCGCTGGTGGTAGTTCTTCCACTTTAGGAATTGTATTAGGCAATACTTCAGAAAATATAATAAATATTGATGGTTCAGGTGGAATTACTATTAGTTCAATAATCAGTGATCTATCAGGTGGTGCAAAAAACCTGACAAAAGCAGGTGCAGGTGCAGGCGTACTTACTTTATCCGGAGTAAATACGTACACAGGAACTACCAAAGTAACTACCGGTGAATTGCGTTTAAATCCATCAAGCAATAATACCTTATCAGGCGCATTTACTTTTAACGGCGGTAAACTGGCAACCACCAGCATTACTGCTTCACGAACAGTAACGTATGCATCTATCAATTTAGCCGACAACTCAGATTTAGTTTTAGGTTCAAATGCTCATACATTAACGTTTACCAGTTTAGGCACTTTTACATCTGGCAAAACATTAACCGTTACAGGATGGACAGGCGCTTCGTATGCAACAGGTACTACAACAGGAACAGGCGGTAAATTCTTTATCGGTTCATCGGCTTCTTTATCGGCAGCACAACTTGCGCAAATTCGTTTTTATAACGGTACCAGCTATTATCCTGCTACACAATTATCCACCGGTGAAATTGTACCCACTACATTATTAGAAGTTACCAACCCGGGCAACCAGCTTGCAGGCGTTGGATTCAGCGTTACCGTTACAGCAAAAGACTTAGGCGGTACAGCAAGAAACCTGACCAATGCAACAGGCATTACTTTAACATCTACCAATAGCATAAGCGGCAGTACAACAGGAACTATCTCAGCAGGAGGCAATACTGTAACTATAACAGGTGTGGTTTTGGCTTCCGGAACCAATGCAACTATTACTGCAACACGTTCGTCAGGCGATCAGCCATTGACAGGCACAAGCGGTCTTTTTGATGTAACAACACCTATGACACCTACTTTGTCAGCAAGTTCACTTACTGCATTTGGTACACAATGCACAGGCGGCACTTACGGACCGAATTTATTTACCATTACAGGCACTTCATTAACTACTGCTAATGTTACAGTAGCTTCGCTTACCGGATATACTTTTTGTACTACAGCAGGCGGAACCTACACCACTTCATTATCGCTTACGCAAGCGGGTGGTTCTTATACACAGGATATTTATGTAAAATTTGCACCGGTTTCTGCTACAGGCTACAGTGGTAACATTGTAGTTAGCGGCGGCGGCGCATCGAATATAAACGTGGCTGCCAGCGGCACCGGAACGGACGGAACGCCGTCAGTAACTACGGTAACTGCCACTTCGATCACAACAGCGGCAGCAAGCAGCGGCGGAAATACCATAAGCACTACCTGCGGAACTATCACCGCTAAAGGTGTGGTTTGGGATGTTTCGGCAAATCCTACCATCAGTTCTAATTTAGGTATTACCAGCGATGGCACAGGAACTTCGAACTACACAAGTTCTATCACTGCACTGAGTGCGAATACGCTTTACAATTACAGAGCGTATGCTACCAACAGCAATGGTGTTACTTCTTATGGAACCAACCTTACTTTTACGACATTAAAAAATGAACCAACAAATTATCCGGCATCTTTTGGTTGCGGCACAACCACTATTTCTACTATTCCATTAACCTGGACAGATGCTACCGGCGGACAAGTGCCGGATGGCTATTTAATAAAATGGAGCGCAACATCATATGCTGCTATTACGGCACCAAGCGACGGAACGGCTGAAGCAGATGGCGCAACCACTAAAAATATTTTACAAGGTGTTGGTGCATATACTGCAACGAGTTTATCTGCAGGAACAACTTATTATTTTAAGATATGGTCTTATACCAACAGTGGATCGAATATTAATTACAAATTAGTGAGCGAGCCGCAAACGAGCTGCGCTACATTAACCGCACCTTGTTTAAGTGATTTGTTTAATTCAGGTTATGGCAACTGGACTGGTGGTTCAGGATCTTATAACAATGCTACTGCAGGTTATGTTGGTGATGGTATAGGATTTAACAGTACCAGTGATGATATAATCACGGGTTCTCCACTTACGAATCCAGCATCTATGACTTTTTATGGATCAGCTTCTGGTGCTACTTCGAATTTTACCATGAAAGTTCAATACTCTACTTCAAATTCAGGCCCATGGTTTGATGCACAAACATTAAATGCAAATGGTTCTAATACAGGTTCTATAACTACCACCTGGACCAGTTATAGTGTAACACTTGGGTTGTCGGGTTCTTATTATTTACGTGTTTTTATGAGTGCAAGAAGTGGCGGTAGTTTTTACCTTGACAACGTTGATGTATATTGTACCAGTGGTCCTGAAATGAATGTGAAAGGAAACAACACCTCTATTGCAGATGGTGATGTAACTCCTGCAGCAGGTGATCATACAGACTTTGGATCCACGGCAGTGGCTGGTGGTACAGTAGTGCGAACATTTAAAATATTTAATACAGGAACTGTTGCATTAAACCTTACAGGTTCTAGTCCGTATGTTACACTTAC
>CALLKF010000081.1 GCA_938008535.1 uncultured Saprospirales bacterium
TAACCAAATTTTATGACAATAAAGTTGCAAAATTATGTTTTTCAGTTCTTTGGCTGAATGCTAGAGCTAATAATGTTTGGAAAATAAAATACAGTAAAAAAGTAACTGGAAGTAAGTTTGATATTCTATCAACACCAAACCAGCTTCTGTCAAAAAAGTATATCGCAAAACAAACAAGATTAGAAATTATTGAATATAATGGTGCCCATTTGTTTCTGTTCATTAATTCGGTGGCACTGTACACCTGCACAAGAATAAAGATTGCAAAAATGTATAGCCTAGTTATTCCAATCTGTGATATGTCTTGCAATAAATAAACAAGTAAGAAAAAAAGTGTAAAAAACTGGATGTTGCTCCAAAGAAACAATCCTTTAGAAATCTGCGGATTAAATTTCTCAATATTATAATGGTCAGTAATCTTTGCAACAGGATATTTTTCTTCAAATCCTTCAGGTCGCCAACCAGTTGGTCTAAACCAAATCGTAACTTTATCCATCCATTTATCTGTGCGCCACGCATCTTTTATCATTAAAATTAAGTGCTCAAAGTTAATGGTAATAGGATTAAAGGTTTGTGAAGGACGACTTATTCCATACACAACTGGCTCACTATCCAATTCCTCTTGAAAAGTGCCAAATAGTCTATCCCAAATATTAAAAATTGCACTAAAGTTTTTATCTATATAAATAGGATTTAGAGCATGATGAACGCGATGTTGCGAAGGCGTAACAATTATATATTCTAGGAAACCAAGTTTACCAATCTGTCTGGTGTGATACCAAACTTGCGTAAATTTATGAATTGGCAAAATAAACGCAATAACTACTGGCGAAAGACCAATTATTGCGGCTGGCAAAGACAAAAAGAATAGAAAATTTATAAAACCTGTAAAAGGCTGACGCATTGAAGTAGCAATATTATACTCTTCAGAATTGTGATGAATGAGATGATTGTTCCATAATAAATTGATTTGATGATGTAAACGATGACCCCAATAAAATTCAAAATCAAGTACCACAAATGTCACCACATAAACCAACCACGTAGTTTCAATATGAAGAATGGCTAAATGCTTGTACATAAATTCATACGAAATTATAGATATGCCTAACCCAAATAAACTTCTAACAATAAGTGTGATTCCTGAGTAAGAACTGGATAAAGCATCTACCCAAGGAACGGTATCATTTCCTTTTAAATAGCCGTACAATTTTTCAGCTAATATTAACACAAGAAAAATGGGCATAGCCACAGAAAATATTTTAGCTATTTCATTCATAAAATTTTGTTACGTTGATTTTAAATCAAACACAAAACTAAATGGAAACAGGCAGTTTCCATTTGCCAAAAGGCAATTAATAAGAAGGAAGTAAATACAGAAAAACTATTTATTTTTTGGATCTAATTCTACTAAGCGTATGTTGTGTAATTCCTAAATAGGAAGCGATATACATTAAAGGCACTCGTTCAATTATTTTAGGATGTAGTTTGCACATCATATCATATTTCTCTTTAGCAGAATTTTTGTGCAAATATTCCATACGGTTTTTTCCATCAGCAAACCATTTTGCCAGCGCGCTAAGCATAAACGTATTGTATCTCGGAAATTTATTTAAGAAAGAAGTATAACGTTCATAATCTGTCCAGATAATGGTAGATGGTTCTATAGTTATAGACGATACAGAACTTGGAATTCTATTTAGAAAACTATCAATAACAGCCAAGGGTTCGCCTTCAAACATAAACGCCAGAATTTTTTCATTGCCATCATTGTCCGTGAATATTGTTCTTGTTGTACCTTGCAATAACAAACCAATTCTATTTGAAACTTGTCCTTGTTTAAGAATAATTTCATTTGCGTTTATAAAAGTAGTTTCCGTAATTTCATTAATGACGGAAAGTTCCTCATCTGTTACATTAACTAAATCCTTAAGCCAGTTATGAATAGTTACCATGTTTAATTATTGACGAAAGAAATAGTTCAATTTATAGATTGATTGTTACTCGTTCAAAATTCTATATCGTCGCCAAGTCGATCACAAACCTGTACTTTACATCGCTTTTAATAACGCGCTCATACGCTTCGTTGATGTAGTTGATATTGATCACTTCCACATCTGAAACTATATTATGTTCAGCGCAGAAGTCCAGCATTTCCTGTGTTTCAGGTATACCACCAATAGAAGAAGCAGAAAGACTTCTTCCATGCGTCAATAAAGAAAATGCACTGAATGTAATTGGTGTTGACGGAATACCAACCAACACTTGGACGCCATTCGCTGCCAGCATTTTTAAATACATATCATAATCATGTGCAGCCGAAACTGTATCAATTATAAAATCAAAATAACTATTAAATTCTTTCACTTGCACTGCATCTTTTGTATTGCAGAATTTATGCGCGCCTAATTTTTTAGCATCTTCTTCTTTATTAGGTGAGGTACTCAGCACTGTCACTTCAGCACCAAACGCCACCGCAAATTTCACAGCCATATGTCCTAAACCACCAAGGCCTAACACTGCTACTTTGTGTCCTTTGCCAACATTCCATTTGCGAAGAGGTGAGTAGGTCGTAATGCCTGCGCAAAGCAATGGTGCCACACCATCTAATGGTAGTTTATCGGATACATGCAACACAAAGTTTTGATGCGTTACAATCTTGTTAGAATAACCACCATAGGTTGGTGTTTTGCCATCTTTTTCAAAACCGTTATACGTAAAAACAGTTTTACCAACTTCGCAAAATTGTTCAAATCCTTTTTTGCAGTTGTTGCATTCTTGACAAGAATCTACCATACATCCAATTCCAGCTAAATCACCTTCTTTAAATTTAGTTACATTGCTGCCTACTTTTGTAATGCGTCCAACTATTTCATGTCCTGGAACCATTGGATAAATACTAGGAAACCATTCGCTTCGTACTTGATGTATATCTGAATGACAAACACCACAATATAAGATGTCGATTAAAACATCATCTGCACCCAATTCTCTTCTTTCAAAATTCCAAGGTGCTAATTTATCTTTTGCATTATGTACTGCGTAACTTTTTGCTGCTATCATTTTTGTTTATTTGTTTAATTATGAAGTAATAATACGATTTAAGAATTATTTTTTTTAAAATAATTATTCAATATTCAGTTTGCTGATTTTAATACATTGTTTTGTGACAAAACTTTCAGAAAAATCTAAATATATAATATTCGGAATTCTTCCTTTTCTTATTTCATTCACAGAAATTAACGAATCTAAAATAGGTGCGATGCGAACATTTGCACTATCTGCGGTTTTATGTATACTTGGTGCATTTGGATTGATGGCACAATTAATAGCTTGTAATTCATTTTGCGTGATTTGCCAACTAAATTGAAATAAATGTTCACCATCATTCGAGAAATTTTGATATTCATTTAACTGTCCTTGAAGCATGTCTTTTAAATAATGGCTATTTGTCCATCTGCCTTCTTTTGGTAAAAGAAACGAACCACTAAATAAACCATTTGCTCTATTGGTAGAAGTATTTGCAACACCATCAAAGATTAAAATTATTTTGCCAGAAGTACCATTTCCAATAATATCTTTTAATGGTTGATGAATAAATGGCATTGATATCGGATTGGTTTCTTTATAAATTTTATTGCCTAAAATACGATTGAATAAATTCAATAACGCAGTATCTGATGTTGATGTATGACAAAAATGACTGATTTCAAAAAACACTAATTCTGCATGATTATCTAGAAATTTATTCACATCATTTAAAACGGTATACAATGCAGCACCTCTACAACCTAAACCATCACAATCTGTAGCATGATAGGTATAAAATGCATTGTTATAGAAAGTAGGACGAACGTCAAACATACGGATGCCTTGCATCAGTTGTTCGTTAAAATTTAATAGCTGCGTTTCTGTATTGCAAGCATTTGCTCCAAAAGTACAACTTGTTAATTGATAAATTCCAGCATCATGCGCAGCTGGTAGCATGATATCTAAAAGAGTAATGTTTTTAGATGGATATTTTACAATCAAATCATGCATCCAAGTTTCAGGTTTTATTTCAATGGATGGTGGTGCCTTCCTTGCGTTGTTTGGTGTTTCTTTCTTACAAGAAAATAAAAATATAGACAATAATAGAAATGTGAAAAATTTGTAATGCATAATGTGTTTTAATTGTGAAAATTAAAGTTACAAAAATAATTGTAATCAAAATCATATCATAAATCATTGTTATAAAGGTAAATTTTCCATAGACTTAATTTCTTTGTTCAATTATTGTATAATTCCTTGGGTCTATTCATAAACTTTTGTCTTTTGTTGTTATACTTTTCATGATTGTTGTTACGCATTTTTAAAAAGTGTAAAACTTTTGGCGTTTTCTGTTACACTTTTCACAAAAGTGTAACAACTTTTCTCATTTGTTGTTATACTTTTCCCTATTGTTGTTACACTTTTCCCAAAAGTTTATACACTTTTCATAAAAGTGTATAAACTTTTGTCATTTGTTGTTACACATTTCATAATTGTTTTTACACTATTTACGGTATTTTATAAAATTAAGTGTGTAAGTATTAAAAACTTGGTATATTAAAATGAAAGACCAAAGCAAAAAAAACAGCAAAACAAAAGTTTGGCTGTTTCATAAAAATTATATTTACTAGTTTTATTCAATCATCTCTGTACTTTCGTACCATTTTATTTTTCTCGACAAATACATTACCACACATAAAACAATAAACAAACCGATACTTCCAATTAATAATGCGTAATCTTCTGAACGTAAAATCACAAACAAAAATCCATATAAAATAATTAAAATACCAGCCAGCAATGCCATCAATTTATTTTCTCTAAATATAGTTTTTGAGTATAAAGAAATTAAGATAATAACTGCTGCACTCGATAGAATATAAGCATAGGTAAAACCAATTTGCTCTGAAATAGATAATAACAAAACGTAGAAAATGATAATCGCTAATCCAACCAATAAATATTGAACTGGATGAATTTTGAAACCATTTAAAATTTCAGTAAATAAGAAAACTAAGAACGTCAACACAATAAACATAATTGCATATTTCGCAGAACGCATACTTTTTTGATAATGATCTACAGGAATCAAAAGATTAACACCAAAAGCAGCTTCGTTGATGTTGTACGAGCTATTCGTCCATTCTTGCGGAAAGTTTCTATTTAAGTTTAATACTTTCCAGTTGGCTTTAAAACCTTTGTCGTTTACAACGTTTGTGTCCGTAATAAATGCACCATCAAAACTTGGTGTTTTATACGCAGATGAAAGTGAAACATTGGTTTCTTTTCCAATTGGAATAAAATATAAAGACGAACTACCATTCAAATCTAGTGTAAAATCGAAATCAATTTTGGCTGCATCTTTTACATCTACTTTTGCACTCAAACCAAAAGAACCATTTGCTGAAACGCCATTTACTGGAACTTCCATAGCACCATCTCTATATTCGCTATTGTTGTATGTTGGATTGTATTTGTTAGTATTTAATACAATATCATTATCGTCAATTCCTGGATTTAGTTCTAAAGGTTGGTTGTTCCAGTTTATAGAAACACGTTTATTGATACCACGCAAATCTGGAATATGCAAGGAAACATACGCTTTTTCCCAAAGTACATTTTCTGGTGCAATACCTAATTTAGCAATGTCTATCTTATTAAAACTTCCTTTTATTTTTAGATTGGTGGCATACACAACTGCATCGTAAATACTTCTGTGTTTGAGTTCTGTTTTTACATCACCATCAATATCTAATTGTTCTGGTAAAAAGTGTAAAGTACCAACTGTGTTGGTGTAAATAGTTTGTCCTTTTTCATTTTGAGAAGCAACAACTTCTTTAAACGGAATATTAATAACAGGTCCAGCAATGGTTTGTTGGTTTCCCCATTTTCCGCTAATTTCATTAATTACGTTTTGGCTTTGCATTTGCCGTTCAGAAATTAAATTCTGAATCATGTAGGTTGGTATTAAAAGTACTAATACCAGAATGCCGACTGCAATAAATTTTACAGTGTGCGATGTTTTAATCCAATTGGAAAAATTGCTCATATTATTTTATTTTGTTACAAATTTAGCTTGTTAAAACTTTGTTAAACGTTAGATTGTGTTACAAACTAAAAAACAATAGTGAAGAATTCTTAATTTCTTTAAATATTAAATGATAAAAGTAAGTAGATTTGAATGACAATATCAATTACACATGAAAAATATAGCAGTCTTTACATCAGGTGGTGATTCGCCAGGCATGAATGCATGCATCAGAGCAGTGGTTAGAACAAGTGTGCAAAAAGATATAAAGGTTTATGGTATTTTACATGGTTATGAAGGTATGATAAATGGTGAGTTTATTGATTTAGATTCGCGTTCAGTTGGCAATATTATTCATCGTGGTGGCACTATTCTAAAATCTTCCAGAAGCAAACGATTTATGACAGAAGAAGGAAGGAAAGAAGCATACAATCAATTAAAACAACGAAATATTGATGGAGTAGTTGCTATTGGTGGTGATGGAACATTTAAAGGTGCATTAGAATTTTCTAAAGAATACAACATTCCTTTCATAGGTATGCCTGGAACCATTGACAATGATTTATTTGGTACAGATTTTACCATTGGATACGATACCGCAGTAAACACAGCAGTAGAAGCCATAGATAAAGTTCGCGATACTGCAACTTCGCATGGTAGAATATTTTTTATTGAAGTGATGGGTCGAGATGTCGGATATATTGCATTAGCAAGCGGTATTGCTGGTGGTGCAGAAGATATTTTTATTCCAGAAACGCATACGGATTTACAGGCAGTCTCTGATAAACTTAAAAAATGTAAGCATAAGGAATCCTACATTATTGTTGTTTCTGAAGGTGATGATGCTGGAAATGTTCATGACATTGCCTCAAAATTCAAAACGATGCATCCAGAATATGATATTAAGTATTTGGTACTCGGTCATTTATTACGTGGTGGAAATCCGTCTGCAAACGACAGAATATTAGCCAGTCGCTTAGGTATAGCAGCTGTAAATGCTTTAATCGATGGAAAATCCAATCAGATGATTGGCTGGAAAAATAATAAACTCAATTTTATTCCGTTGGAACAAGCCACAAAACATCATATAGAAATAGATAAAGAACTGAGCGAAATTTTACAACTATTAAGTTATTAATCACTTTAAGAAATTACTATTAATAGTTATTTTTGATACTTATTATTTTTCATACACTCATTTTTGTTAGATTTGTAATATAGTATTAAACGAGTATGTCCGATTCTAATAAAACTCAAATTTCAGGTGCAGAAGCAGTCATTAAATCTTTAATTGCTGAAGGTATTGATGTCATTTATGGCTATCCAGGTGGTGCCATCATGCCAATTTACGATGCACTTTGGCATTATCAAGATAAAATTAATCATGTACTTACGCGTCACGAGCAAGGTGCCACACACGCAGCTGAAGGTTGGGCACGCGTAAAAGGCAAAGCTGGTGTTTGTTTTGCCACTTCTGGTCCAGGTGCCACTAACTTAATAACTGGTATCGCAGATGCTATTATGGATTCAACACCAATGGTTTGTATTACAGGACAAGTTCCAAAGCATTTATTAGGTACCGATGCGTTTCAAGAAACCGATGTGGTTGGTATCACGATGCCAATCACCAAGTGGAATTATCAGGTAACAAGCGCTGCCGAAATTCCAGCTGTTATTGCAAAAGCATTTTATATTGCCAACACAGGAAAACCTGGTCCGGTTTTAATAGACATAACAAAAAATGCACAGTTTGAACTAATGGATTGGAATGGCTACCAACCATGCGAAACAGTTCGTGGCTATGAACCAAAATTAGCACCAACCACAGAAAAATTAGAGAAAGCAGCATCTATTATCAATTCAGCTAAAAAACCATTAGTTATTGCTGGTCAAGGTGTTATAATTTCTAAAGCAAGAGAAGCATTAGAAGCATTTTCAGCAAAAACTGGTACTCCAGTAACAACCACGATGCAAGGTTTAGGTGGTTTCAATCCGGAACATGCAAACTATGTTGGTTTGCCAGGTATGCACGGTAATTATTCTGTAAATATCAAAATGAATGAATGTGATGTGATGATCGCTATTGGTATGCGTTTCGATGATCGTGTAACTGGTGATGTTTCTAAATTTGGCAAACAAGCAAAAATTATTCATATTGAAATTGATCCAGTTGAAATTGATAAAGTAGTAAAAACTGAAGTTGGCATTTGTGCAGATGCAAAAGAAGCATTAGATGCATTGATTCCTTTATTAAATGAAAATTCACATCAAGATTGGATTCAAACGTTTAAAGAATTAGATAAAGAAGAAGACAAATTAGTAATACAAAATGCGATTCATCCAACAGATGCAGGAATCAAAATGGGTGAAATCATGCACCTTATCGACCAAAAAACAAAAGGCGAAGCCATAATTATACCAGATGTTGGTCAGCACCAAATGTATGCGATGCGTTATTATACCTACAAAAAGCCAAACTCTTGGGTTTCAAGTGGTGGTTTAGGTACGATGGGTTTTTCTATTCCAGCGGCAATTGGCGCACAAATGGCAGCACCAAATCGTACAGTAGTAGTTATAGTAGGTGATGGATGTTTTCAAATGACGGTTCAAGAACTCGGCACCATCTGGCAAAACGACTTGAATGTAAAAATCGTTATCTTCAATAATAATTATTTAGGCATGGTTCGCCAATGGCAGCAATTGTTCTTTGATAACAGATATTCATCAGTAGAACTAAAAAACCCAGATTTTGTAACGATTGCTAAAGGTTTTCGTTTAGAAAGTGCAAAAGTAGAAAACCGCGAAGATTTATCGGCTGCTTTAGATACGATGTTTGCACACAAAGGTGGTTATGTATTAGAAGTAGTGGTGGAAAAAGAAGAAAATCTGTTTCCTATGGTGCCAAGTGGCATGGCTTGCAGCGATGTAATTTTAGAACCAGCTAAATCGTAAGAATCATATGAAACCATATAAAATAGAATTCATTTCCTACAATCAACCAGTTTTAATTGGACGATTTATGTTGATTTTTTCCAGAAGAAGAGTAGACGTTACGAATTTCTCTTTTAGAAAAATAGATGCAAACGACGGCGAATTTACAATTGAGTTTAACGCAGAAGAATGGGCAGC
Source organism: uncultured Saprospirales bacterium (assembly GCA_938008535.1). GTDB lineage: Bacteria > Bacteroidota > Bacteroidia > Chitinophagales > JADIYW01 > JADJSS01. The sequence goes on from CALLKF010000081.1 coordinate 9,188, forward strand.
CGAAAATCTTTTAAAACAAATTCAAAAACAAATTGATATTTTTGAAGCGAAATTGGTTGTTTCTGCAAATTGATCATTTGTGCTGTGATCTTTTTTTATTCTAAAATCTTTAATTGTATATTTGTAGAATTTAATTAACTATAAATATAACAAATTTATGAAAAGAATGATTTATACTGCTATCTTACTATGTACTATAGCAATCTGCACCATCTCTTGCAAAAAAGACAATGAAATAGACAATCAGCCACCTGTTACACTACCCGAAAAACCTGAAATACAAATAAGTTGTGGTTCATTTCATACTTTAATTCTTAAAACTGATCATACTTTATTTGCATGTGGAAGAAATTATGATGGTGAATTGGGCGATGGAACAACTAACCCTAGAAATACCTTAATACACATTGCAGACAGTGTTAAAACTATTTGTGCTGGAAATTATCACACCTCAGTTTTAAAATTAGATAGTTCATTATGGACAACAGGATTTAATTTCCATGGTCAGTTAGGCGATGGTACTAAAGTCAAAAAAGTTAATTTTGTAAAAATTGCAGAAGATAATAAAGCAGTAAGTGCTGCTTATTTTCGCACTTTTGTTATAAAGACCGATAATTCAATGTGGGGCTGCGGAGTCAATTCCAGTGGTGAGCTGTGTGATGGGACTAATACTACAAGGACTAGTCTAATAAAAGTTCTAGATGGTGTAAAATCAGTTAGTACTAATACTTATGCTACTTTGGTATTGAAAACGGACAATTCTTTGTGGGGTTGTGGTTCAAATCATGACGGACAATTAGGTAATGGAAATTATTATGTCAGTCTTCCACTAATAAAAATCGGAGATAATATAAAAGGTTTTTATGAAGGTGGATACCATACACTAGTTCTTAAAAATGATAATTCGTTGTGGGCTTGTGGTAGAAATACGAGTGGTCAGTTAGGTGATGGCACTAATATAGATAAATATACATTAGTAAAAATAACAGATAATGTTAGATATGTTTGTGCAGGTGATAATCATACTTTGGTAATAAAAACCGATGGTACTCTTTGGGCTTGTGGTGATAATGCTCAAGGACAATTAGGTGATGGCACCAATACGAGTAGAAATAGTTTGGTTAAAATAGCAGATAATGTTAAGGCAGTGAGTGCAGGTACTTATCATACAGTTGTACTTAAAACTGACAATTCTATATGGGCTTGTGGATATAATACTGATGGTCAATTAGGCGACGGTACCAATATCCAAAGAAATAGTTTAGTACCTGTGTTTTTGCCTTAGTGTTTTATAGTGAATTGTATTTGCTGATAAATTAATACTAACAGCCATGGTTCGTGTCTTACGAAACATTATTTCGGTTGGTGAGACACGAACCGAGCACATGATATTTTTTTCATTATATTTATAGTAACAAAACTAAAATACATATGAAAAAAATTATCAATTTCATCTTATTGTTAAGCATAATTACAATAAGCACCACATCTTGCAAAAAAGACAAAACCACCACCGAAACACCTGAAATACAAATAAGCGCTGGTAGTAATCATACTGTAGTACTAAAAACTGATAACACCTTAATGGGCTTGTGGGCTCAATGATTATGGGCAATTATGCGATGGCACTACTATTAGTAGAAATGCTTTATTGAAAATAACTGATGGTATTAAAACCATGAGTGCTGGTTTCTATAATTCTTTTGTACTCAAAACCGATAACAGCTTATGGGCTTGTGGACAAAATTCATGGGGAAAATTTGGCGATGGCACTACTACGGATAGAAATAGCTTAGTAAAAATAGCAGATGGTATTCAAAGCATCAGCTCAAACTATCATCATACTTTAGTACTCAAAACCGATAACAGCTTATGGGCTTGTGGTAGAAATCAATGGGGGCAATTAGGCGATGGCACAAACAACTATAAATACACTTTAGTAAAAATAGCCGATGGCATTAAATCCATAAGTGCTGGCGACTTTCATACTTTAGTGCTGAAAACTGACAATAGTTTATGGGCTTGTGGCAGAAATGATTATGGTCAATTAGGCGATGGCACAAATGCTGATAAAAACACTTTAGTAAAAATAGCAGATGGTATAAAAACTATTAGTGGAGGTGGTCTTCATTCCTTAGTGCTTAAAACTGACAATAGCTTATGGGCTTGTGGATATAATAATTCTGGAGAATTAGGCGATGGTTCAAATATTAATAAAAACAGTTTGGTAAAAATTGCCGATGGTATTAAAGCCATAAGTGCAGGTAGTTTTCATACATTAGTCCTCAAAACTGATAATACACTTTGGGCTTGTGGATATAATAGTAATGGGCAATTAGGAGACGGCACTACTACTAATAGAAACATATTAGTAAAAATTGCTGATGGCATTAAAGCGATTAGCGCAGGTGATTATCATACAATGGTGCTAAAATCTGATAATACACTTTGGGCTTGTGGGTATAATAGTAATGGGCAATTAGGTGATGGCTCTACCACCGATAGAAATACTTTGGTGTCGGTGTTTTTACCTTAGTTTTTTATGGTGAATTGTGTTTGCTGAAAAATTAATACAAACTACATCTACAAAAAACAAGTTTGTCTAAATAAATTGTATTTTTGAAATTGTTTAAATCTTAAATCTCAATTCCAAATTCTTAAATAAAAAAAACATGGCAGTAATGAACTTTGGCGGAACAGAAGAAAACGTGGTAACCCGCGAAGAATTTCCGTTAGCAAAAGCAAAAGAAGTATTAAAAGACGAAGTAATCGCAATTATCGGTTATGGTGTTCAAGGACCTGGACAAGCACTTAACTTACGTGACAATGGTTTCAACGTAATTATCGGTCAACGTAAACCATCTAAATCTTGGGACAAAGCAGAAAAAGATGGCTTTGTGGCTGGCACTACTTTATTTGAGCCAGAAGCTGCGATGGAAAAAGCTACTATTATTATGTATTTGCTTTCTGATGCAGCACAAATTGAAATGTGGCCAACCGTAAAAAAACACTTAACTGCAGGAAAAGCATTATACTTTTCTCATGGTTTTGGCATCACTTATAAAGAGCGCACAGGAATAATTCCACCAGCTGATGTAGATGTAATTTTAACAGCACCAAAAGGTTCTGGTACTTCATTAAGAAGATTGTTTTTAGAAGGAAAAGGATTGAATTCATCTTATGCTATTTTCCAAGATGCAACAGGCAGAGCTCACGACAGAACGATTGCATTAGGTATTGGTATCGGTTCTGGTTATTTATTTGAAACAACTTTCCAAAAAGAAGTATATTCTGAT
>CALLKF010000082.1 GCA_938008535.1 uncultured Saprospirales bacterium
TTATTATTGAACGGCTGATTTATTTTAAATCAGTCGTTTTTTTTTGTATAACTCTGACAGGGTTTAAAACCCTGTCAGAGTTAAAGTTGCTTATTTCAAAAACCTTCTTCTAATCACTTCTACCAAACCAAGAGCCAGGATACCAGCCAACGTAGCATAGATAGCAGTGTTTCTTCTTTTGTCGATGGCTTTATTATAGCTGGATACATCGTCAGGTTCTGAGAAATATTCTTTGTTGTTATACTTCAATGAAAAGACCTCGATGCCTTCATTAGCAACCATTGGATTTTCCTGTGCGTTGTACGACATTGTAATTTGCGCACTGTCCGGAACTTCATCTACAAACTCACTCCAATGAATACCTGACGGAATAAAAGTAGTATTGGCTTCTTTGATAATAATATAATGTCCTGAAGAATATCCTGAAGGCAATGATATAGTCGTTCCGGCACTGCTATATGTTCCGGTAATATGTGCCAGCTTTCCTTTTTCAATCTTTTCGTGCGGCTTAGTTATATAATCTTTCCAAAACAGGAACGCAGCAACAAACGCCATGATTGCGAGCGAATGTAATTTTAGTAAAGAAAATAGTTTGTCCATGTCTTATTTGTTTGCTTATAAATTTCGCATTTGTTTTTAATATGCTGCTACCGATTGTGCGGTATTTTTATTTTGTAACTCTGACAGGGTTTTAAACCCTGTCAGAGTTACTGCTGCAAAGAACTAATTGTTAAATTATTTTTCAGAAACGAAAATAAATTACGATTTTCTTTTAACGGAAAGCAATTTTCTTTTTACGAAAAGCAATTTCTTTTTAACCAAATTGTATTTTCTTTTAACGAAACCGCTTTCTTTTTAACGAAATGCAATTTCCTTTTAACGATTTTCTATTTTCTTTTAACGGAAAGCAATTTCTTTCTTACGAAACACTTTTTTCTTTTTACAAAAAGCAATTTCCTTTTTACAAAAAGCAATTTTCTTTTAACGAAACCACTTTATCTTTAACGAAATTGCTTTTCCTTTTAACGAAAAGCAATTTCCTTCTAACAGAATGATTTTTTCTTTTACTAAAATTACTTTTTTCAAGAACAAATTTATTTTTTATGGTACCAAAACTACTTTCCACTGTTCGGAAATAACGTGAACTATTAAAATATGTTAAAAAACTTAGCATATTTCCGATTGACACAATAAAGAAAACAATATGTCGTTATGCTTCTGATGTCAACAATATTTTTAAAAAATTAAAATAATTTATTATGACTGTTTTCTTAAAGCCGATATTAAATATCAGCACATTATCACCCAAAGGTGTTGCCTTGAAAGGAACATCGATTGTTGGAAAAATGACAGGCAATGTAAACTTTCCGACACCTAATCCAACGCTTGCCGATGTTACAGATGCAGTGGATAAATTGAACTCAAAAATAGAGCAACAGGATCTTGCCTGGTTAACCTATCATGAAAAAACTGTTGAAGTGCAGGAATACCGCGACCTGCTGGCAAACGTATTGGAAGCGGTTCGTAGTTATGTAGGCACTATTGCCAGAGGCAGCGAAAGTGTTATTGCAAGCGCAGGTCTGGATGTGCGCCAAAAACCAGTTCCTACTGGTGTGTTGCCTGCACCGCATGGTGTGGAAGCAAATACTGGTAGCAGCGATGGTGAAATCATTGTTACCTGGGAACGAGTGAAAGGAGCGAAGGCGTATGTAGTAGAGATGTGCTACGACCTCAGCGATGCAGCCAATTGGACGCATTACGCTTCGCTTACTCCAAACAAATGCTACATCACCGGATTGGAAAGCGGTACGCGCATTTATGTTCGTGTAACTGCTATTAACAAATTTGGGCAAGGCGGCTACAGCGATCCTGCCACTAAGACAGTTCCTTAATTTATTCCATTCTGTGTTTCTGTTACTTTTTTTTGATCCCAGCCGAAAGGTTGGGATTTTTGTTTTGTCGGCTCGGCGAATGTCTCCGACTGCAGCTCGGCGAAGTTTCTAACTTCGCCGCATTTTCTTGTAAGTTTGCAACTTACTATATCCAATCAGCCATTCACAAAACTTAATTGCACCAAACATTTTTTATTATAAAAATAGCGCGCACTCGAGTACAAGTAATCTTCTTCATGTTCAACAATGCCTGCTCTTACCGGATTTTGATGAATATAATTTGTTTTCTGCCTTAAAAAATGATCGCTGTGTATTTCTATGGCATGATAATCCTGTTGCCATAACTGGTAGGTTGTATTATTTGAATTTCTATTTCCTGCATACGCCATTTTTGCCAGCAACCATTCTTTTCGGCTTTCCGGTTCGGTTTGTATTTTCTCAATAATTTTTTTGGCAGTAAACTTTTTAAGGTCACGGATAATAGCACTTATTGGTTCTTTGTTTGTGCTAATGATAACATGTACATGATTGGACATAATTACAAATGCATACACTTCCAATCCTTTGCTTTGTATGCAATAATTCATGCTGTCTATTAAAATATCTTTGTAAATTTATTTGGTAAAAATATCTATCCAATCAATTGTAGTGATAGTACAATAATAAAGTGCTTGCTGATCTTTAATTCTGTATGCTTCTGCCATTGTTGGCTGTTTTTTTATACTATAAAGTTACAAACTTTATTAACAATGCGGCGAAGTCGGAGACGTTCGCCGAGCGTGTGCGGACAAGACTTCGCTGAACTGGGTAATCCCAGTTTTTTATTGACTGCGATATTGATACTTGGACTCTTTTGTTTTTCTTTAGGTCTTATCTTTATCATTAATTCACTCAGAATTAGGGACTATGAAGGCGTTATTGATATTGATAACTATTTGATTAAAAACAATGAGACTTTCCAAAGTAATGAAGATTTTTTTGAAGATAGAATAGCGGACTACATTGTTGCTGTTGAAAGGAATGAGGAGGTAAATAATCAAAAAGCAAATTTACTAATCAAGGCTCGAATAGGAATATTGTGTGGCTTTTTAATAACTGTGATATTCATTATTTCTTTACTAATCATTAAAATATGCTAAATGAATAAGTCTAACAAACCAAAATCAAATGCTAAATCTGACAAAGAAACAAAAGACAATAACAAAGAAAAACCATCTTTGAAGCAAAAAATAGCAACTCGTAGAGTTATGAAGAAAAGTAAGAAGTAAAAATGACGGATTTGCTTAATTAAGCATTAAAGAAAGTTTTTTAGATTGTGTTTATCAAATAGAACCAACTAAGGCGTGGTATTAGATTCATTTGAAACAATAACTTTCTCCCTGCTTCTTACTAAAATCGTAAACACAATAAGAATAGAAATGTTACCAATAATAAGTACAGGACTAGATAGCTTTTGTGCAATTACCATTTCCACTATCATAGTAAAAAATGCAGCTACTAAATAAGGATAGCGAACTACTTCAGGATTATATTTTTTATAAATATCGTTTATAATGTAGAAAATGATTAGGTTGATGATACTTAAGCCAATAATTACCAGCAAAATGCCAGTATGAATATTGGCAAAAGTAGCGTGTGTTTGCATGCATTGAATACCACTCCAGAAAACAGAACTGATACTGGAAATAAATATAATGGTTGGTATGTTTTCTGTAAGCGCTATTTTCTTTTGCA
>CALLKF010000083.1 GCA_938008535.1 uncultured Saprospirales bacterium
TATGCTACGCATGAGTTTAGCTCATCAAGAAAGTGTAACGGTCTCTGTTTTTTAACGCGATACCTGTGCCACGCGCCACTGCTCGCAATGGATCGTCTGCAACTTTTACAGGCAATTTTGTTTTTAAGGCAATACGTTTATCCAAGCCACGCAACAACGCACCACCACCTGTTAAATATAAGCCTGTGCGATAAATATCTGAAGCCAATTCAGGTGGCGTTGATTCGAGTGCTTTCATGATTGCTTCTTCGATCTTAGAGATCGATTTATCTAAAGCTCCTGCAATTTCAGAGTAAGAAACTGTTGCTTGTTTTGGAATACCAGTTAACAAATCTCGTCCGTGTACAGCGTAATCATCCGGTGGAACTTCTAAATCTTGCAAAGCAGAACCTACGTGAATTTTAATTTGTTCAGCCGTTCGTTCGCCAATTAAAATATTGTGTTGGCGTTTAATATATTCAACAATATCAGATGTGAATTCATCACCTGCAATACGAATGGATTGGTCGGTAACAATACCAGACAATGCGATCACCGCAATATCCGTTGTTCCACCACCAATATCAATGATCATAATACCTTCAGGTAATTCTACATCTAAACCTATACCTAATGCAGCAGCCATCGGCTCATGGATTAAGTAACGCTCACGCGCATTTGCGTGTTCCGCACTTTCAATTACGGCACGTTTTTCAACCTCAGTAATACCTGATGGAATACAAATTACCATCGTTAACGAAGGACGAAACCAACGGTTGCCGTCTGTAATCATGGAAATAAAACCACGGATCATCGCTTCTGCTGCGGTGAAATCGGCAATTACGCCATCGCGCAACGGACGAATGGTTTCGATATTTGCATGCGTTTTTTCATGCATCATCATCGCTTTCTTTCCAACTGCTATTACCTGATTTGTTTTCTTGTCGATTGCCACGATAGATGGCTCGTCCACTACTACCTGATCTTTATATATGATAACTGTATTGGCTGTGCCAAGGTCAATTGCTATTTCTTTGTTTAGGAAACTAAATAATCCCATTTTCTCGCTACTTTTTCTGCTTTTTTAATAATGAAACAAAAGTAAGATATAATAACGATACAACAAACGAGAAACGCAAATTTAATTTTAATTAAGAAAAGATTTTTTTGGAACTTATAAAAAGCTCAAAAAGCCAAGTATAATTAATGTTTGAAGTGACGAACACCTGTAGTAACCATTGACAAATTATGCATATTACAATAGTCAATAGAATCCTGATCTTTGATGCTCCCACCTGGCTGAATAACGGCTGTAATGCCTACATTTCCTGCTATTTCCACGCAATCCGGAAACGGAAAAAATGCATCGCTTGCCATCACTGCATTTTCTAAGCTGAAACCAAATGCTTTTGCTTTGTGAATGGCTTGTTGCAACGCATCCACGCGCGAAGTCTGACCGCAGCCCATTGCCAGTAATTGCTGGTCTTTTGCCAATACTATGGTGTTCGATTTTAAGTGTTTTGCCAGTTTATTTGCAAATAAAAGATCTTTAATTTGTGCTTCCGTTGGAGCTGTATTGGTTGCTATTTTCAGCTCTTCTTTTGTCTCTGTTTTTTTATCAAAATCCTGTGCAATTACACCATTCAACAATGACTTAAATTGCTTAGCAGGAAAATCAAATAATTTTTGTTTTAATAGAATTCGGTTCTTCTTTTTCATCAAAATCTGCAACGCTTCTTCATCAAAATTTGGAGCAATTAATACTTCAAAAAACAGCTTGTCTATTTCTGTTGCAGTAGCAACATCTATTGTTTTATTAGCAATTAAAACACCGCCAAATGCAGACACTGTATCTGCAGCAAATGCAGCCAGCCATGCATCAACCAAATTACTTCGTGTTGCCACACCACATGCATTGGTATGTTTTAAAATAGCAAAAGTTGGCTCGGTAAATTCGCTCATCAAATGCACCGCAGCATCAATATCTACAAGGTTATTGTACGATAATTGCTTGCCATTTAAAATATCAAATACTTCATTAATATCACCATAAAAAAAACCTTTTTGATGCGGATTTTCGCCATAGCGCAGTGCTTCGCCGTTCAGGTAGCTTTCTTTAAAGGTTTCATAAGGTTCTTGAGAAGCAAAATATCTGTTAATCAAGGTATCATAATGAGAACTTACCGCAAACGCCTGCTTTGCATAGTTTTGGCGAAATGCTAGGGAAGTTTGTCCGTTGTTTGCTTCTAAAAATTGTGCTAAATCTGCGTATTGATTTTTTTGCGAAACAATAACCGTATCGCTGAAATTTTTGGCTGCTGCACGAATCAATGAAATGCCGCCGATATCAATCTTTTCTATTACTTCAGAAGTAATTTCACCATCAAACAATGAGTTTTGGTTTTTTACCGTTTCTTCAAATGGATATAAATCCACCACTACTAAATCTAATTCAGGAATTTCGTATTGTTTTAGTTGTGCAATATCTTCTGCATTTTCTCTGCGTGCCAAAATACCGCCAAATACTTTTGGATGCAAGGTTTTTACGCGGCCGCCTAAGATGCTTGGATACGATGTCAGTTCCTCCACAGGAATCACCTTATAGCCCAAACCTTCAATAAATGCTTGCGTTCCGCCGGTTGAGTAAAACGTAACTTGTTGCTTTGCTAAGGTATGAATTAAGACATCTAAGCCATCTTTATAATAAACAGAAATGAGTGCAGATTTTATTTTTTTCACAGTAAAAATTTTTGCAAAGGTACTGTGTTATTCATGATTAGCGTTAGATATTACTTGAATGATATGTTAAGGATTCTTTCAGTTACGCATTGTGTCCTTCTGAGCGCAGCGAAGAATCTTTTGACTAGTGAAACGCGAATCATTAAGTATTATTCAAACCGAAAGTGCAAGCGATTCAAAAGATGCTTCGACAAGCTCAGCATGACAGCGACAACGATTAAGGATTAGGAACTACTTCCATCTTTTTTTTCTTTGACTTGCCCTGCGACGGCAAATACACATATTGGTGTTGTTTCGCATAATCATTTATATAAACGCGTTGCGCCGCTTTGTTCACCTGCGCCATCTTTTTAAAACAAGTATTTAAAATAACGATGCGTTCTTCCGTTAGTTTTGGTCGCTGCTTTTTAGAAAGTTCCTGCAACGTTTTGGCGGTTTCTAAATTCGTTTTTATGGTATCGATTTCGGCAATGGCTGCCGCGCTGAATCCTTTTACATTAAGTTCCGGCTGGTAGCTAACGCACACTTCATGCAGATGATCGAGCAGCAACACCATTTTGGTGACGCTTTTGCGCGCTTTCAGGTAGCCGCTCAGGCCAAATTCATTTTGCGTGCCTGCACTTTTAGGAAATGTTTGCTGTACAAAATACCGTACATCGGCACATTTGGTGCGCGCCCTATCCATAACCTGTTCCACGGTTTCCGTTTTTTCTACCTGCTGATATTTTATGATATGATCTGACACTACTACATCGGCTGCCTCGATGGCTGCTAAGAATTCCGCGCCAAAAGCGGCATTCATCGTGGTATCGAAAGCACTGAACGCTGGCAAGTCATCCAAAAACAACGTATAGATGACGCGCGATGTGGCTGCCATGTGGCTGTCCGCGCCGTTGTAGATCCTTGTAACTTCTTCCGGATGCATAATCTTTGTATTTTTAGGTTAATTCACTAAATATATAGCAAGTTACATTAAAGTTTTGATATATTCCACTAAATTATTATAATGTTCCATTTAATTGTTATAATATTCCACCAAAGTTTTGATACATTCCATCAATGTTTTATAATATTACACTAAAGTTTTGATACATTCCATCTAATTTTTATAACATTCTACCAAAGTTTTAATACTTTCCACTTAAATTTTATATTATTTCACCAAAGTTTTTATATTTTCTACCAAAGTTTTATAACATTTCACTAGTGGAATATTATAAGAATTTAGTGTAATGCTTTAAGAATTAAATAGAACATTATAAGAAATAGGTAGAATATTTTAGGAATTAAGTGGAAAATTATAAAACTTCGATGGAATACTTTAAGAATTAAGTCTAAGTTAATAAAACTTTGATGTAAAGCATTAAAACTTAGGTATAGCTTGATAAGAATTTAGTTTAATACTTTAAAACTTCTATGTAAAAGCATAAAACTTTAACGGAAAGCAATAAAGAGTTGGTGCAGATGGACAAATGAATAGGTATTCCTCGCTGTCCTTCTGAGTGAAGCGAAGAATCTTTTGAGTAGTGAAATGCAAATCGTTTGGTATTATTCATATCGCAAGTGCAAGCGATTCAAAAGTTGTTTCACTGCGTTCAACATGACAGCGTCGCGGTTTTGTTCGTTACGCACAATCATTACGATATTATTCACATTCCATGTCTGTAAATCTTGTAAAATTGTGCATTAATTGTGTAAGCGGTGGAGCGCATTATTATCTAACTTTAAATTGTAAACAAATTAATTGTCAAAGGGAAATTCCAAAAGTTACATCTGAGCGGATCATCCTAAAAAGCAGACAATAGAAAAGCTCCCGAAAGACGGGAGCTTTTTTATTGTGTATGTTTTAGTTATTATTTAGTTTTTGCCACCTTGCTTCTATCAGAATTAAACTTCTTACCGTATTTTTTGCAGATGAGTTTGGTCACGTTTCTGCCAGCTTCAATAGCAATAGGCAGGCCGCCGCCTGGCTGGTTCCAATGGCTGGCTAAATAAAAGTTATCGAGGTTCGGCACAGTATATTTCACCGGCGATGGTGCCATGATGTTTTTGCCAGGCATCCATCCTTGCGTGCTGCCTTTCCAGCTGTTGGTGTAGCGTTCAATGGTGGCTGGCGTTGCCACATCTATCACTTCAATTTTATCTTTGATACCGCCTAATTTTTTATCGAGAATCGGTAATACTTTTTGTAAGAACTCATCTTTGATAGCACGATAAACGGCACGTTTTTTCTTGCGATGCTCTACCCAAAAACTACTGTTGTTGGTGCTGAAATTTACGACCACAGAAGTCTTTCCTTTTGGCGCCATCGTTGGATCATAACTGTAAATATGAATTTCCATTCGGTTATAAACCGTGCCATCCGGCGACACTAAATCTTCGTCTAACGGAAAGCGAAAGAAGTGCGGAAAATGACTTAAATCGGCATTGATACCGAACGAAAACTGCACCATAGAATAAAAGACATCGAGTGGTTTTTTGTTGCGCAAATCAATCATTTGCTGGTTGGCATATTTGCCTTCCAGCATTTCAAAAATAGTATGATACCAATCGGAAGAAGAAACGGTGACATCTGCCAAATGCTCAATGTTATTGCGCACTACAACGCCTTTCACCACATTATTTTCTACAATTATTTTTTTCACTGGCGTGATGTAATTTACCTTTCCGCCGAGTGCCAAATAACTTTGCTCAATCTTTTTGGCAAACGCCAACGAACCACCAATTGGATAGCCGGCACTGCGCAAATCGAAGCTTGCCAACGGCATGCAAACAACTACTAAATTTACCTTGTCGCCATCAAACAACAACTGAAAACTTTCTTTCAGAAACGGGCTTTTAAATTTCTCGGCAAAAGAATAATTGTCCTGATTTTTTAGTTTCATAAACCAATAAAAAAAATAGAGATACTTACTCATTTTGATACCACGAATCATGCTTTGAAAAAACGGCAAATCATCCATAATCGGTGGTAAATCGTATTTCTGCATCACACGAATAGCGCTGATAAATTCGTTGGTTGTCTTTGCATCTTCTGGCGACAAATCGTTCATGTATTTTTCCAGACGATTTAAATCGGTATATAGATGAAAAACGTTTTCGCCGTATTTATTTTTATTGTTTTTTAATTCGATAGAAACGCGTACGTCGTGATTGTGAAATTCAATGGAAGACATATCTAAAATCTCTGACCAGAGCTTATAAAACGAGCTGCCTTTGTCAGAACCGAGAATCCAGTGTGCGCAGCCGTCGAAGGTATATTCGCCGTTTTTCCAACTCGTACACAAACCGCCAGGAATTAAATGTTTTTCAAAAATCTGTGTTTCAAAACCATTCATTTGCAGGTAGCAACCGGCCGACAAACCTGAAATTCCAGCACCAATAATATTTACTTTTATTTTGTCAGACATGATTATTGATTAAAAAGTCTTCAATCGTTTTTGGAAAATAAGTATGCTCCAACTGCAATACTTTTTGCTGAATGGTTTCTGGTGTATCATGCTCATCAATAGCCACAGATTTTTGGAATAGTATTCTGCCTTCATCATATTTTTCGTTACACAAATGAATCGTGATGCCACTTTCTTTTTCTTTGTTATTAAAAACAGCTTCGTGTACATGCTTGCCATGCATACCTTTTCCACCATATTTAGGCAATAATGCAGGATGAATGTTTATGATTTTATTTGGATATTTTTGTAACAAATTATTTGGAATCAACCATAAAAAACCAGCCAAAACTAATGTGTCAATTTGAAAATCTGACAATTTGGAGATGACTTCATCTGTGTTATTAAACTGCTCTTTATTAAAAATAAAATACGGAATACCGAACTCATCACCAATTGCTTTTACACTTGAATCTTCTTTGTTGCTCAATAATAAACAAACCTTTAATTCTTCGTGTTTCGCAAAATACTGACAAATATTTCTGGCATTTGTGCCTGAACCTGATAAGAAAATGGCTAATTTATGTTGCATAATCAACCATAAAAAAACGAAAAAAAGTCTTATTTTTGCAAACTATTTTAATTTTAAGAAATGAAGAAAGCATTAATTACAGGAATAACGGGTCAAGACGGCGCATACTTAGCAGAATTGTTGTTGAAAAAAGGATACGAAGTGCATGGTATTAAAAGAAGAAGTTCATTATTTAATACTGATAGAATTGATCATTTATATCAAGATCCACATATTGATAATAGAAATTTTGTGTTGCATTTTGGTGATTTATCAGATTCTACGAATTTGATTCGCATCATTCAGCAAGTACAACCGGACGAAATCTACAATTTAGGTGCGATGTCGCATGTAAAAGTTTCGTTTGATACTCCAGAATATACAGCAAATGTGGATGCAGTTGGCTCTTTGCGTTTATTAGAAGCCATCAGAATCTTAAAATTAGAGAATAAAACAAAAATTTACCAAGCATCAACGTCTGAATTATACGGAAAAGTGCAGGAAATTCCACAATCAGAAAAAACGCCATTTTATCCACGTTCACCATATGCAGTTGCTAAAATGTACGGCTATTGGATTACTGTAAACTATCGCGAAGCTTATGGCATTTATGCATGCAACGGAATTTTATTCAACCATGAATCACCATTGCGTGGTGAAACATTTGTAACGCGTAAAATTACTCGTGCAGTTTCTAAAATTGCATTAGGTTTGCAAGATAATTTATACTTAGGAAACTTGAATGCAAAGCGCGATTGGGGCCACGCTAAAGATTATGTGGAAGCGATGTACTTAATTCTGCAACAACCAGAACCAGATGATTATGTAATTGCAACAGGAAAAACTACTGAAGTGCGCGAGTTTGTAAGAATGGCATTTGCTGAAGTTGGTATCGAAGTAGAATTTAAAGGAACTGGTGTGGAAGAAAAAGGATATATCAAAGCGTGTTCAAATCCTGCTTACCAAGTAGAAATTGGGAAAGAAGTAGTTGCAGTTGATCCAAGATATTTTAGACCAACTGAGGTTGATTTATTAATTGGCGATCCAACAAAATCAAACACAAAATTAGGTTGGTATCCAAAACATGATCTGGCTTCTTTAGTAAAAGATATGATGGATCACGACATCAAATTATTTGAGCGTGACAAATACTTATTGGAAGGTGGTCACAAGATTTTTAATTATCACGAATAAATTGTAGTGCGTATTGCGTAGCTCGTAATTCGATTTGATTTCGCAATACGCTATACTAAATACTCAATACGAAAATGGATAAAAATTCTAAAATATATGTAGCAGGACACAACGGAATGGTCGGTTCTGCAATTGTGCGCAAACTGAAAGCAGAAGGATTTACAAACATCTTAACAGCTTCTTCTAAAGAACTCAACTTAATTTCTCAAATAGAAACGAATGCTTGGTTTGAAACAAATAAACCAGATTATGTTTTTGTAGCTGCTGCAAAAGTTGGTGGCATACAAGCAAACAATATTTATCGTGCAGATTTTTTGTATGAGAATTTAATGATAGAATGCAATACGATTCACGCATCTTTTGTACATAAAGTAAAAAAATTATTGTTCTTAGGCAGCACGTGCATTTATCCAAAAATGGCACCGCAACCGCTGAACGAATCTTATTTATTAAGCGGATTTTTAGAAGAAACCAACGAACCTTATGCCATTGCAAAAATTGCAGGTATCAAACTATGTGAATCGTATAAACGCCAATATGGCTGCGATTTTATTTCAGCAATGCCAACCAATTTATACGGACCAAACGATAACTATGATCTGAATAATTCGCATGTATTACCGGCATTAATACGCAAGTTTCACGAAGCGAAAATTAACAATGTACCACAAGTGGTAATGTGGGGCACAGGCTCACCTTTCAGAGAGTTCTTGCACGCTGATGATTTAGCAAGTGCCTTGTATTTCTTAATGCAAAACTACGATGGCGAAGAATTCGTGAATTGCGGTAGCGGCGTTGAAATTACTATAAAAGATTTAGCATTATTGATTAAAGATATTGTTGGCTACGAAGGCGAAATCGTTCACGACGAAACCAAACCAGATGGCACGCCACGCAAACTCACCGATGTAACGAAATTGCACAATTTAGGCTGGAAACACACCATTAATTTACGCGAAGGTATTACAAAAGTGTATGAAGAGTTTGAAAATAAATATGATGCGATTGTTGCGAAATACAAATAAGATTAAAAAATCATTTTTGAATCAAAAAAGGGAATTTTCTTAAATAGAAAATTCCCTTTTTATTTTCTAACAACAATCAGCTTTTCTGCTGATTTTTATCATGTATTTAAAGATTTTTTTTAATGAAATTTATAAAATCATCATTTTATAAATTCAATCATTTATGGCAGTAAAGGCTACTACAAAAAAGATCACAAAACCAACCGTTTCTTTAAACGGAAACAGCACTCAGAAATCGACAACCGCAACTATTGTTTCTGACAAGAAACCAACAGTAACTACGGCTTCAACCGTTGCTTTGCCGGCAGAAGATATTTCGCAGCTTATTTCTACTAATGATCTTCAAAACCTGCGATCTAAAAAAGATCTCTCAGATTTATTGACCAAAAACGGTTCAGATTCTAAAAAGTTATTAGATGCCATCAAATACGAAGATGAACTCGAGAAACTACAAATTGAACTCGTGAAATTACAGCGCTGGGTTCAGGAAAAAGGCAAACGCATTGCTATTTTATTTGAAGGCAGAGATGCAGCCGGAAAAGGCGGCACAATCCGACGTTTCACCGAACATTTAAATCCACGTGCGATGCGTGTAGTTGCATTACCCAAACCAACTGAAGAAGAACGCGGTCAATGGTATTTTCAACGTTATACGCGACAATTACCTAACAAAGGCGAAATCGTATTCTTTGACAGAAGCTGGTACAATCGCGCAGTGGTTGAACCTGTGAATGGTTTTTGTAACGAAAGTCAGTATAATATTTTTATGCAACAAGTACCTGAATTGGAGCACATGCTGTATGAAGATGGCGTCATTATCATTAAATTCTGGTTTTCCATTGCAAAAGAAGAACAGTTAAGGCGTTTCAGTTCCAGGAAAGCAAATCCGTTAAAACAATGGAAATTAAGTCCTGTTGATATGCAGGCGCAAGACAAATGGGACACATATACTAAATATAAAGAAGTCATGTTTAGCAAAACACATACGTCTTTCAGTCCTTGGATCGTGGTAAAAGCAAATAACAAACAAAAAGCACGTTTGGAAAGCATTCGTTATGTATTGTCCATCATTCCTTATGAAGGCAAAGATAAATCTGCAATATCGCTGCATCCAAATCCAAATATTATTACGCGTTTCCACAGAAATGCATCATCTATAGATTAATACTAACCAGTCAAGTATTTTTTGGCTTCCGATTTTTCGGAAGCTTTTTTTATTGTACAACATTAACCTCTAATTAATATTTATCTTCTTATTTTTGTTGAATAGTACAGCGTATGACGTAATTCGTATTTCGTATCATCTTTTTACTAAATACAAATTACACACTACTCAATACTAAATACTCACTACTTAATACTAAAAAAATGTACAGAAGTCACACGTGCGGCGAATTGAGAATTACAGACGTAAACAAACAAGTTCAACTTTCCGGTTGGGTTCAAACAACTCGTAATTTCGGCGAACTTTTATTTGTAGATGTTCGAGACAGATACGGCATCACGCAAATTGTTTTTAATAATGATACCAATAATTTATTGTTCGACAGAGCAAAACGTTTAGGTCGTGAGTTTGTGATACAAGCTGAAGGAAAAGTCGTAGAACGTTCTAACAAAAATCCAAAAATGCCAACTGGTGATATTGAAATTTTGGTTAGTGATGTTCGTATTCTATCGGTTTCAAAAGTTCCACCTTTTACTATTGAAGACGATACCGATGGTGGTGATGATATTCGTATGCAATATCGTTACTTAGATTTGCGTAGAAATGAAGTGCAGGAAAAAATTATTTTTCGTCATAAAGTTGGACACGAAGTGCGAACGTATTTAAATGCAAATGGTTTCTTAGATATTGAAACACCATTTTTAATAAAATCAACACCAGAAGGTGCGCGCGATTTTGTGGTGCCATCAAGAATGAATCCAGGACAATTTTATGCATTGCCACAATCGCCGCAAACGTTTAAGCAATTGCTGATGGTTTCCGGTTTTGATAAATACTATCAGATTACACGTTGTTTCAGAGATGAAGATTTGCGTGCCGACAGACAACCTGAGTTTACGCAAATAGATTGCGAAATGGCTTTTGTGGAACAGGAAGATATTTTGAATATGTTTGAAGGTTTGATCAAACACGTCTTCAAAACAGTAAAGAACATTGAGCTTTCTGATTTTCCGCGTATGCAGTATGACGATGCGATGCGTATTTACGGAAGCGACAAACCTGATATTCGTTTCGATATGAAATTTGTAGAAATGAATGATTTGGTGAAAGACAAAGGTTTTGGTGTATTTGATAATGCTGAATTAGTAATTGGTATCAACGCTGAAAATGCTGCTGAATATACACGCAAGCAATTAGATGAATTAACAGACTTTGTGAAGAAACCACAAATTGGTGCAACAGGTTTAATTTACTTAAGATATAATACTGATGGCACTTTAAAATCTTCAGTAGATAAATTTTACAATGAAGAAGAGCTGAAAAAATGGGCTTCAACAGCAAACATGAAACCTGGCGATTTGTTGTTGGTTTTATGCGGCAACACCGATAAAGTGCGTAAACAAATGAATGAATTGCGTTTGGAAATGGGCAACCGTTTAGGCTTACGCAAGAAAGATGATTTCAAACCACTTTGGGTTTTAGACTTTCCTTTATTAGAATTTATTGAAGAAGACAATCGCTGGTTTGCAATGCATCATCCGTTTACTTCACCGAAAAAAGAAGATATCGATTTCTTATATACCGACCCTGCGCGGGTGCGTGCGGATGCGTATGATTTAGCAATCAATGGCGTTGAAGTTGGAGGCGGCTCTATTCGTATTTACGACAAAGCATTGCAGGCAGAAATGTTTAAACGTTTAGGATTTACGGATGAAGAAGCACAAAAACAATTTGGTTTCTTGATGAATGCGTTTGAATATGGCGCACCACCACACGGCGGCTTGGCTTTCGGTTTTGACAGATTATGTGCTGTGTTAAACAGCGTAGAAACCATCAGAGATTTTATTGCATTTCCTAAAAATAATTCTGGTCGTGATGTGATGTTAGATTCACCAAGTACGATTGATGAAAAGCAAATGAAAGAGCTGAATATTAAGACGACTTTGTAGATTCAGCAATTAAAAATAACTTTATATGATGCAATATTTTATACTAGTTGTTTGCTGGGTTTTATATTTTACAATACATAGCTTATTGGCTAGCAATAAAGTAAAAGATATTATTTACAATAGAATTCCATTTTTTAAAAAGTATTACAGAATTGCGTTCAATTTTATTGCAATTACATCTTTAATTCCAATTGTATATTACACGCTACACATCCAAGATTATAAGATTTGGAATTTAAAAATTGGAATATATATTGGCTATTTTTTCTTTGTTTTTGGTTTATTGATTTTAGGAATTGCATTTGCATCATTTAACTTAAAAGAATTTCTTGGACTAGAACAATATCAAGAATCTGATCAAAAAAGTGAACTAGTGATTACTGGTATTTACCAATATGTTCGTCATCCTTTGTATTTTGGTACACTTGTAATCTTTGTTGGATTATTTTTTTTGATTCCAACATTTAAAATAGCATTAGTAAATGCTATTTCATTTATTTATTTAATTATTGGTAGTCGACTTGAAGAACAAAAACTAATCGACTATTTCGGACAATCCTATATTGATTACAAAACAAAAGTAAAAGGATTAATACCTTTTGTGATTTAGATAATTAAACTATTTTCGATATTAAAGATGTATCATGTAACTTGAAGTATAGAAGTAGAATAGCAAAAAGCAGTTTAGAATATCATAAATCATCAATTAACATTAATGAATTGGTTAAACTATGCAAAATTGAAAACTTATGTCCTTCATTTATAGAATCACAGGCGACATCCGATATAATTTTATTCTGTTAGATTCAAAATATTATTTTGTTTGATGATTTAAATAATGTTGTATTTTTGAAATATGAGTTATTTATACGATCAACTTTGGATCAAAATCGATTCATTTAAAATTGATGATGAAAAATCTATTGTAAAATTTTCTGATAAACTAGCAAAAGAAAACAATTGGAGTTTGGCGTTTGCATTCAGTACAATCAACGAATACAAACGCTTTGTTTACTTGTGTTGCAGCACACCAACAGGTGCTTCGCCATCTGATATAGTTGACAAAGTATGGCATTTGCATTTAACCTATACTATGAATTATTGGAAAGATTTCTGTCCAAATATTTTAGGAAGAGAACTGCATCATTTTCCATCAAAAGGTGGTGTTGATGAAAAAACAAAACATATCAACTGGTATGAAGAAACTATCGAGTTATATATTAAAACATTTGGCGAAATTCCACCATCAAACATTTGGACAATTCCTGAAAAATATCAACTAAAAAATGAAAACAAACAAAATTTAAACCTTGTTTACGCACAAAATTCTTTTGGTATTTCGAAAGCTATTTTGCCTGAAATTATTGCGTTTATTGTGCCTGCTTTATATTTAACATTTCTGTTAAACAACATTAATCCATTTAAATTAGACGGCGAACAATTTTTAGGTTTCTTCCTAATTTTAGGCATTTCATTTCTGGCTCTTGCTATCTATAAATCTATACAATTCAGAAAAAATTATTCAGCATTAATTAAAGATCAAATACCAAAAGACTTAACTGTTTTTGATTTAGCATACATGAAAAATGGTCAACAAAATCTAATCCAAACAGCTATTTTAGATTTAATTGAGAACAAAGCTATTTATCATAAAGGCAAAGGTGAATTTGAAATTAACAGTGAAAATGCATTTAATACATCTAAAAAATACAATCCTATTTCTAAAAGTATGGCTGAATATGAAAAACATTCGATTATAGAATATAAAGATTTTGCAGAAGCAAGTACCGATGCAATAAATGAAATAGATTTGAAATTAAAATCCATAGAAGATAAAATATTGGTTGATAATAATGTACAATATTTGTTTTATATACTAGGAATTTTAGGCATCTCAAGAGTAATACAAGGTATCAGCAATGGCAAACATGTTTTATATCTTTTAGTGCTGTTATTTATATTTGCAATTGCTGCTTATTACATTTATAAATTCGGCAACAAAGATTTTGTATTTAAAGAAATTGCAGAAGATATGTATAGAAATTCTCATCAAAATGATGTGACTATATTTTATTCATCATCACTTTTAGATCAATTTATTTGGATTGGATGCAGCTGTTTGAAAGGAAGGCATGCATACAACGAATTGAATTATTTCTTTGAAAGAAAATCCAAGAAAAAAGAATCATCGTGTAGCAGTTGTAGTAGTGGTGGTTGCGGTAGTTCTTGCTCAAGTGGTGGTGATGGCGGCGGCGATGGTTGCGGTGGCTGTGGTGGTGGTGATTAATGCAAAAAGTATTTTCATTATTGCTTTGCTAATAAAAAACGTCGAAGTAATTGTTACTTCGACGCCAAAATAAAAAAGATGAAAATCAGTTTGTTGTTTTAAATTTCATTGAAAATCATATTATGATCTCATTATTGCGTTCTTTTTATTCTATAAGAACAATTTACAGTATGCGATACACTTGTCGCATCATCTATAAAGCTGCCATTTAGTGTGCCTTCGATATAACCGCCAATAGCTGGATAATTGGTAACTACATGAGTTAAACCACTAAAGTTAGATGCAGTATAGTAGCTGTTACTTAAAATCTGTATTTGCAAACCATTAAGTATAGGAAAGCTACCTGTGCCTGAAATAGGTGCACATTGAAAATTAAAACTATAATCGCCTGCAAAATCGGTACCATATACAAACATTGGGGTATTATATTCTATACCAACTGATTCTAATCGTATCGTATTTCCGCCATCTACCTGATATTGAATATACTCATCAATAGCAGAACCGCAAGATGATACATTTCCTAAATTAACTGTGCCAGTTGAGAAAGTAACTGTTTGTGATAATCCTTGTTGAAGGCCATCCATATCGTAAGCTGTTAGAGTAAAATTAGTAACATTACTACAGTTTAAAAAATTAAACGAAAAATTTCCATTTGCATCTGTTGGTACATAATAATCATAGTAGCCATTTCTATACCTAACATAACCATTTGATACAATAGCATTTGAACAATTAACTACAGTTCCGTTATATGTAGCTTGTGGAATTGATGGTGCATTAAATACTATATCACCTAAATCTGTATCTACTGTAAATGGTCCATAGTTTCCAATAGAGAAAAAGTTGTTACAGGCATCTGCGCCAGCTATATTAAATGCATAGTTTCTCGGCATTATCGCTTCTAATACTCCATTATTATCTGTGTATGGATAAAATCCACTACCACCAGGAATTAAACTAAGGTGTGTGTGTAAAAACGGTATAGGATTTCCATTTGCATCTACCACACGAAATTTTATTTTTATTGGAATATATGGTTTATCATAATTCCACCAAGAAAAATGTTTTACTGTTCCTACATATTTACCACCAGTTAAAGTTGCGCTGCCTTCTTCTTTCCATAAACCAATATTGGTATCAAAATGCCACAATGGAATTGTTATTGGTGCGGTTGCCAATAATGAAGCTGGCACGGTTGCAGATATCGTTGCTTCTTTGCCATCTGCAACATTTAATTTATTGCTACTTACATCTTCTAATTCAACATTTAGCATACCAAAAGATTGCAAAATACTTTCAGAATTATCTGTTCGAACACCAAGTAAATCACCAGGCATTTTTGTATCTAAATTTGCATCTGTCGGATCTAAATAAGCAGCATAAACATTTACTGTTCCAGTATAAATTGTTCCATCTGCTTTTTTAATTGCATTTGCAGGAAACGTAACCGTTGCATCTGCTGTAACAGTAACAGTTGCGCCACTTGCAGCAGAAAATGTTCCTTTCAATGTTTTAGTTAATAATCTAATTTCTACATTATTTATATTTCCTGATGAAGCAATAAAAGTGCGTGAACCATCAAAGAAACCTGACTTTGTAATTTTCACAAATGCATGATTTTTATCTAACGATGCATTGTTGATTCTGAAAATTCCATTGACATCTGATGTCGTCGTTTTTCCACCAGCAATGGCAGTTGCGCCATACACACCGTTGCCATTTTCATCTACTACTCTTCCAAAAATGGATGATGTAACTGTTGGATTATTAACAACAGGATCTTTATCTTTTTTACAAGCTGTAAACATGCTAACTAATAACAAAAGTGTTAGTAGCCATGTTTGTTTTATTTGATTTTTCATGGTATTTAATTTTAATTGTTATACTAAATAGATTGCTACTATTGAGTTCTTTTTATTCTATAAGAACCATTTATAATGTGTGTGGTACCAGCAATATCTTGCACGAAACTACCTGTAATGGTGCCTTCAATGTAACCTCCAATTGCTGGAAATTGTGTAACAATATGTGTAAGATTATTAATGCCATTTCCTGTGGCAGAACGTGGATTAACACCATCATGTAGTTCTAAATATTGCATTGAAATGACACCAGTAGCTATTATTTTATCACCTTTAATTTGAATAAACTTATAAGGACTAAAAGGTGAATTGTCACAATTTATAGTAGTAGTAGAATTCACATTATCATTCTGTAATAAAACGTTTTGACACATTGTTACGCTACCACCATCTACCTGAAATTGGAAATATTCTTGTATAGTAGAATTACATGCAGATACATTTCCAAGATTAGTAGCACCTATAGTGAATGGGATTGACTGTGCAATACCTTGCTGAAAACCATCCATATCAAAAGCTGTAATGGTTATGGTTGATGCACTTGCACAATTTGAAACAATAAATGAAAAATTTCCATTGGCATCAGCCATAGCAAAATTTTCTGTTGACCCAAAAGTGTATTTAACATAACCGTTGCTAACATTTCCATTAGAACAAGAAACAATTTTTCCTGTAAATTGTGACAAACCAAGACCAGAATTTATAACAATATTTCCACTATTTGTTTGGCTTGAAAATGGTCCCAAATTTTGTATAAATACAGAAGTTCTACATGCATCAGTCGTACATAATTTAAGAATTTTATTTTTAGGTACAAAGCCAATTGCGATACCATTGTTATCTGTTTTACCGCAAGTAGAATACGTACCTGTTAAAGTAGTCGAATGGAATGAAAATATTGTATTTTGGAAAGAAATTCCATTTCCATCAACCAAATGAAAACTAAGTTGTATAACATCATTACTGATAGCAAAAGTCCACCACGAAAAATGGTTAACATTGCCAATGTATTTTCCACCAGTTAAAGTTGCGTTGCCTTCTTCTTTCCATAAACCAGTATTCGTATCAAAATGCCATAGCGGAATTGTTGCTGGTGCAGTTGCCAATAATGAAGCTGGCACAGTTGCAGAAATAATTGCTTCTTTTCCATCTGCAATATTTAATTTATTGCCACCTACATCTTCTAATTCAACACTTAACATGGCAAAAGTTTCTAAAATATTTTCAGTTCCATCTGTTTTTAAACCAAGTAAATTGCCAGGCATTTTCGTTATAAATTCTGCATCTGTTGGATCTAAATATGTTGCATACACATTTACTGTACCGCTATAAATCGTTCCATCTGCTTTTTTAATTGCATTTGCAGGAAAAGTAACTGTTGCATCTGTAGAAACAGTAATCGTTGCGCCACTTACAGCAGAAAATGTTCCTTTCAATGTTTTAGTTAATAATCTAATTTCTACATTATTTATATTTCCTGATGAAGCAATAAAAGTGCGTGAACCATCAAAGAAACCTGACTTTGTAATTTTCACAAATGCATGATTTTTATCTAACGATGCATTGTTGATTCTGAAAATTCCATTGACATCTGATGTCGTCGTTTTTCCACCAGCAATGGCAGTTGCGCCATACACACCGTTGCCATTTTCATCTACTACTCTTCCAAAAATGGATGATGTAACTGTTGGATTATTAACAACAGGATCTTTATCTTTTTTACAAGCTGTAAACATGCTAACTAATAACAAAAGTGTTAGTAGCCATGTTTGTTTTATTTGATTTTTCATTTTGTCTAATTTTAATTTTGAGAAAATTTAGTTGGTTACTATTGTGTTCTTTTTATTCTATAAGAACCATTTATCGTATGAATTACACCTGAACCAAATTGTGCAAAGCTACCGTTAATAGTGCCTTCGATATAACCACCAATTGCTGGATATTGGGTAACAATATGTGTGATATTGCAACCAATATTTCCATTAGTATAATAAGTATTTAGACCATCATTTATTTGGAATCCTTGGAAAGGAATTATACCTGTATTATTAATTATATCACTTTGGATCAAAAAAGATTTACCAGGATTTAATGGTGAATTATCGCCACTTGTATTTGTAGTTGTATTGTAATTAGACCATGCTACATTTTGCAGAAAATTAGTACTACCACCATCTATTTGAAATTGGATATACTCTTGAATAGTAGAATTGCATGCTGCAATATTTCCTAGATTAGTAGTGCCAGTTGCAAATGGAAATGATTGCGCAATGCCTTGTTGTAAACCATCCATATCATAAGCCGTGACTGTTATATCTGATGATCCAGAACAATTTGGTATTATAAACGAAAAATCTCCGTTTTGATCAGCAATTGCATAGTGTTCAGATAATCCATTAGTATATTTAACATAACCATTGCTAACATTAACATTAGAGCAATTAACTATCTTTCCTATATATTTTCCTAAAGCTACGCCAGTATTTAGGACAATATTTCCTAAATTGGTATTTGTTGAAAATGGACCTATATTCTGAATAAATTGAATATTGCCGCAGGCATCTTTATAAGTCAATTTCATCGCAGTGTTTTTGGGTACAGAGCCACTTATCATACCGTTGTAACTCGTAGAATTATAACGACTACTACCGTTTGATAAAACTGTGACGCCAACTAGTAAATTTGAAAATGAATTTCCATCAACATCAACCATATGGAAACTGAGATTTATTACTGAAGTAGGATAGTCACAATTCCACCACGTAAAATGTTTTACGTTTCCAATATATTTACCAGCAGTTAAAGCTGCACTACCTTCTTCTTTCCATAAACCAGTATTCGTATCAAAATGCCATAATGGAATTGTGGTTGGTGCAGTTGCTAATAATGAAGCTGGTATGGTTGCAGATATAGTTGCTTCTTTTCCATCTACAATATTTAATTTATTGCCACTTGCATCTTCTAATTCAACATTTAGCATACCGAAAGATTGCAACACACTTTCAGAATTATCTGTTCGAACACCAAGTAAATCGCCAGGCATTTTTGTATCTAAATTTGCATCTGTCGGATCTAAATAAGCAGCATAAA
>CALLKF010000084.1 GCA_938008535.1 uncultured Saprospirales bacterium
TTCCGTTTAATCAGTTAAAATGTCATTTACTCATTCAGTATTCTTATTAAATTAAAAGATTAGACATTTACAACAGAAGTAATTATTACTGTAATTATTTCCTAACGAAAACGATCGGTTTGAATTTAGTTTGTATTAAAAAGTTACTTTGTAACGAAGGACGACGTGAGTCGTCCTTATTTGCGTTGTACATTTTACATCTTTCTTTATTGTTATTTTCAGAATTCTGTGAATTATTCTTGATTAGAATTATTGCTCATTTTACCGAATTCTAACTCGTACTTGCCGAATTCTAACTAAAATAAACTATCAAAGATTATCGATATAGATTTGAACTATCATTTAAACAAAAAAAATAAAAACTATGAAAAATTTAAAAATTAAAACAAAACTTACAATTGCAGTGATGTCAATTGCAATGATTCTATTCAGCTTGAGTAGCTGTAAAAAGAAAGACACAACAACCGATGAAGGTTTCGGAAACGTAAAAACTTCCGATTGGCGCAATCATCTTGGTGAAGAATTTACAGTTGAAGGTTATGTTGATGAAATTGGTGGCGATGACAGAGTTTTAAAGGTGTATGCAGATCCGCAACATAGATTGTATGATGGATTGCTTGACCAAAAAAACTTTATCTATATTGAACCAGCAGTTGGTACTCAATTAGATTTTTCTTCCATAGTTGGAAAAAAAGTAAAAATTACAGGAAAATTAGCAGTAAATGGTGATGGCTCAATTAATACTTCTTCTAAAATAAATGTTGTTGGAGATATTTCTCAAGCAACATTAGTAGTATCAACTTTACCAACTGTAATTGATAATACTTCACGTTTTAGACCCGTTTTACAATACAGTATTTGTGATAGATTTCCAGCTATTTGTAGCTTAGCAGTTAATCCAAATCGTACAAAAGTTGCTTTCTTATACAGCGGTGGTATTGATGCTGGAAATGCACATACACGTTATTATAATGACATCAAAGCATTATACTGGATTTTAAAAAATAAATATGGTTACACTGATGCCAATATTATTGTTTGCTACAAAGATGGTAAAAACGATTATTCTAGTACAACACCTGGTGATACCATTAAAATTGATTACAGAGCTTCTATTTCTGGTTTAAATGCAGCAATTGCAGACTTAAATAGTAAAATGGGTACAGATACTAAGTTTTTCTGCTTTATTAATAATCATGGTGGTGGTTATAGAGAATCAAATGGCTTGTATTATGGTGGTGCATCAGATACTAATAATGATGAGCCAGCTGGTGATGCTCAGAACTACGATGAAGATATTTTTTATTACAACGAATCTGTTGATATTATTGATGATTTGTTAGCTACGAAAATTAATTCACTAACATTTGGAACAGGAATTTTTGTTTTAAAACCATGTTTCAGTGGTGGATTAATTTACGATTTAAGAGGTGCTAATCGTGTTATCATTTCTTCAGGTACTGAAAGACAAGTAACGTATGGACACAGCTCTGGAAACTTTGGTGAAATGTCGCATAACTTTATTGCAGCAATTTCGAATACTGTTCCAACTACTGGTGCAACAGTTAATGCTGATACCAATGGTGATGGAAAAGTATCTATGCAAGAAGCATTTATTTACTTAAAAAATGCAGAAGAATGGAAAGCAGACGAACAACCACAATATAATGATGATGGAACTGGAACGCCAACAACAACACCATCTACATCAAGCTTTGGAGCAGGTGTGTTTTTATAAAGACTGGTAGTTATTATTTATCTAAAGGACGACGTGAGTCGTCCTTTTTTATTTGTATACCTTGAAGATTTTTAAAACTTTCAAGGTCTTGTAAAATTATCTGTTAAATAACAATCGTTGTCCTTTTTTACTTTCATCAAAGACACCATTATTATGAACTAAATTTCCATTTACAAATGTTTGAGTTACTTCACCTTTAAATGTTTTATTTTCAAGCGGACTCCAACCACATTTGTATAAAATATTTTGGTTGGTAATAGTGTGTTCTTTCTGAATATCAACAATGGCAATATCTGCAAAATAACCTTCACGCAAATAACCTCGATTTTTTACTTGAAAACAATCAGCAGGTGCATGGCACATTTTTTCAATAATTTTTTCTAAAGATATTTTTTGTTGATGATGAAAATCTAACATCAATTGCAAGCTATGTTGAACCAAAGGCAAACCACTTGGTGCTTTGAAATATAAATTATTTTTTTCTTCTAATGTATGCGGCGCATGATCGGTTGCAATAACATCTAATCTATCATCTAATATAGCACGCAACAACGCATCTTTATCGCTTTTAAATTTTATAGCTGGATTGCATTTGATTTGACTACCTAATTTTGCATAATCGCTTTCATCAAAATACAAATGATGCACACAAACTTCGGCAGTTATTTTTTTATTTTTTAGTGGAATTGAATTATCAAATAAAACCAATTCTTTTTCTGTAGAAATGTGAAAAACATGCAAACGCGCATCGTGTTTTTTTGCTAAATCAATTGCTAGTTTTGATGACAAATAACACGCTTTGTCGTTGCGAATAATTGGATGATAATTCATCGGAATATTATCACCAAATTGTTGTTTGTATTTTTCTGTATTTTTTTTGATAGTTTGTTCATCTTCGCAATGTGTTACTATGATGCCATTTAGGTTCGCAAATATTTTCGATAAAACATGTTCATCATCTACCAGCATATTTCCAGTTGATGAACCCATGAAAATTTTTAAAGCACCAACTTTACTGAAATCTGTTTTCATCACTTCATTATAATTATCATTAGATGTTCCCATGAAAAAAGTATAATTAGCTAAAGATGTTTCAGCAGCAATTTGATATTTCTGTTCCAATAATTCTTGCGTTAAGGCAGCTGGATTGGTGTTTGGTTGTTCCATAAATGAAGTAACACCACCTGCAACTGCTGCTTTACTTTCTGTGTAAATATTTGCTTTGTGCGTTAAGCCTGGTTCGCGAAAATGTACCTGATCGTCAATAATTCCTGGAATAACATACTTGCCTTTTGCATCAATAATAGTTGCATTTGCATCTGATATGTCATTGTCAATTTTAGTGATTAAATTATTTTCCAGTAGAATATCTTGTTCAACGATTTTACCTTCGTTAATTGTTTTTCCATTTTTGATGAGATATTTCATATCAAATTATTTTCACGCAAAGTACACAAAGAAGCAAAGAAACTTTTAAAATCATTTTAATCATAACAATCAAATAAATCGGCGATTCAGACAGCTTTTTCTCGTCCAACTTTATGACCAGCCATTGCATAATATAGAATGTATAAATACGCTGGAATCATCATTAAATAAGCTAATTGCTTATCTTGAATTAATTCAGAAATTTTACCATATAATGGTGGCAAAATCGCGCCACCAACAATTCCCATAATTAATAATGCAGAGCCGATTTTTGTAAATTTACCTAAACCATCAATTGCCAATGGCCAAATGGCTGGCCACATCACTGCGTTAGAAAATCCTAATAACATAAAACAAATTACAGCAATTTTTCCTTTAGTTAACACTGCTGCGATTACTAAAACC
Organism: uncultured Saprospirales bacterium; assembly: GCA_938008535.1. GTDB lineage: Bacteria > Bacteroidota > Bacteroidia > Chitinophagales > JADIYW01 > JADJSS01. The sequence continues at coordinate 3,572 of CALLKF010000084.1, forward strand.
ATACATAAAAGAGTTAGACCAAACATGGCTTTTTGTTGCGAAATATATTTTGGTATAAAAACAATATTAAAAACATAACCAGCCAATAAAGAATAACCAGTATAGGTAGCAAAATTCTTAGCGATATCTAAAGGAAAACCTAAATGTTCACCAAAACCAGCAAACGTATCGTAGCTAATTACTTCCACACCAACATAAAAAAAGATTGCTAATGCGCCTAATAATAAATGTGGGAATTGAAAGATACTTGTCTTTGTTTTTGATAATTCAGAATCAACATTTGTTTCTTCTTCGTGAACTTCAGGCATGTTTACAAAGTAAATAGCAACAGCTAAAACTGCTAATGCAATGGCTAAAAAAGTATAAGGTTTTATAACACGTGCTGCTAAATTATTCAATTCGATAGCTTTGTCTGCTGCGTTTAATGTCAGCAATTTTGCCTTGATTCCATCTGCATCTTTTAGTGCTATCGAACCTAAAACATAGATTGCACAAATACCAGCAATTTTATTACAAATTCCCATTATCGATATTCGTTGTGCCGCACTTTCAATTGGACCAAGTACTGTTACAAATGGATTGGCTGCGGTTTGTAATAATGCTAAACCAGTTCCAATAATAAATAATCCTAATAAAAATAAATTGTAGGTTCTGGTTTGTGCTGCTGGAATAAATAATAAAGCACCAATTGCCATCACTAACAAACCTAATGACATACCGTTTTTAAAGCCAGTTTTTTTCAAAATAATTGAAGATGGAATTGCCATAATAAAGTACGCAGCAAAAAATGCAGAAGCTACATAGTATGATTGAGTGCTAGTTAATTCGCAAGCAATTTTTAGATATGGAATCAATGTGCCATTTGCCCAAGTTATAAAGCCAAATATGAAGAATAAAACGCCAATAATGGTGATTTGATAGCTTATCGAAACTTTTTTGTCTTCTGTCATATACTTATTTTTAGTGATGTTTATTCAAAAATACAAAACTCAATTACAAGTTGTAGTTAAAGTTATCAAGAATTGGTTTGTAAACTTGATGCTTTAAATGTTTGGTTTTAACTGCATTTCCTTATATTTACCTTTTGTTTTTAACGCACTATTTTATTTTTATGATGAAGAAACATCTTATTACTTATAGCATTTTATTGATCACTTTTTTCGCTACAGCACAAGGAACCTATATTCCAATTGGTTCTGAAACGAATAATTATTTGCAACGTTTGGAAATTAAAACTGGTTTAGTTAATCAATTTCATACATCAAATAAGCCATACGATAGAAAAATGGCAATCGATTATATCAACGGAATTGATTCGTTAAGTGAAATGGATTCGGATGATTTAACAGAAATGGATAAAAAAAATATTAGCTACATCTATAAAGATAATTTTGAGTTTGATGATGAACATACTGAGTTGCCAGAAAACCCAAAATTGAAATTTTTATTTACACATCCAGCGCATTTATTAAGTGTAAAAATTCCGCATTTCGCTGTGTCTGTTGATCCAGCCATTCAAATAAGATTAGGTGGTTCTTTAGTTGATGAAAAAAATAGTAAGTTTAAATATTTAACGTCAAAAGGGTTTGAAGTACGTGGACAAGTAGATGATATTTTTGGATTTTATGCTTTGTTTCTATCTGAGCAAGGAACGTTTCCAAATTACGTAGATGATTATACACGAACTTCTAGAACGCCTCCAGGTGCTGGCTATTGGAAAGATTATAAAAAAGGTGGTTACGATTATTTTTTAGCAAAAGGATATGTAACTATTACACCATCCAAACATTTTCATGTGCAATTTGGCTACGATAATAATTTTATTGGTGATGGAATTCGTTCGATGTTTTTGTCTGATTTTGGAGCAAACTATTTGTTCTTAAAATTAAATACAAACATTTGGAAAATTAATTACCAAAATATTTTTGCAGAATTAACCAAATTTTATCCTCACGCAGCTGATGGTTTGCTGACTAAAAAATATATGGCAGCACATCATTTAAGTATAAATATTACTAAAAATGTAAATATTGGTGTATTTGAAAGCGTAATGTTTAGACGTGAAAATACGTTTGAGTTACAGTATTTAAATCCAATTATTTTTTATCGTTCGATAGAGCAGGCATTAGGTTCACCAGATAACGCATTATTAGGTTTTGATTTCAAAATTAATATACCAAAACATGTTCAAATTTACGGACAGTTTTTATTAGATGAATTTAATTTTAGTAAAGAATTTAAAGCTCCACCAGGAAAAGGTAAATTGTATGGCATCACGCATCCAAACCGTTGGTGGGGCAATAAATTTGGCGCACAGTTAGGTATCAAATATATCGATGCATTTGGTATAGATCATTTGGATTTGCAATTTGAAGGCAATGTTGCTCGACCATATACTTACTCTCATTATGATACCGTTTCTTCATGGACGCATTATAATCAGCCGTTGGCGCATCCATTAGGTGCTAATTTTACAGAATTAATTTTTCAGGCAAAATATCAGCCAATTCAGAAGTTGTTTTTATCTACAAGATTTATTTATGCAAAAAAAGGTGAAGATGATACATTAAATTATGGTGGAAATCCTTTAAAAGATTATGATTTAGGAAAGGCAAGTGAATTTGGGAACAGAATTGGTCAAGGTGTTACTGCTAGAACTTTCTATTTGGATTTTGTGGCAACTTATGAGCCATGGCACAATATTTTCGTTGATTTTACTTACACTTACAGAAAGAAAAAAAGCGAAGATGCAGCACGAAATATGCAAACACATTTTGTAAATCTAAATTTACGTTGGAGCATTCCATATCGTAGATATGATTTTTAAAAGCTAATAAATTGAAAAGAAAATTTTGTTTGATGAATTACTTTTCAAAACCAAATTCATCAAAAATGAATTCCAATTCTTTGTAGATATGTTCTTTGTCAAAGCCATATTCTTCCAATGAATAGGTGTGTTTGCTTGAATAATTTCTAGATTTATTTGTTTCTGTTTCTAATACTTTTAAAAATTCAGGTGTCATAGTTAATTTCAACTGATCATAAATTTTTATTACTGTTTCTTTTGGTTGCGCAATTAAATCAGTGTATGATATAGTAATAAAATTTTCTTTTTTAAATTTAGATTTTTCTTCGTTGAAATATTTGTAATAAGAAATACCGAGCTCGCCCCATTCTCTGTATTCTTCCGAAACTTTTGGTACGTTTGGAAATAAAGTTGACCAAGATTCTGCAAACATAGATGTAAAAGATGGAATTGCTTGATATGGATTTCTAATTAAAAAAATAATTTTTACATCAGGAAATATATCATGTAATAATTCTAACCTACCAGAACTCATGACCGATTTACCTAAAAATAGTCTATCGTTGCCAAGTGCGTACATCCAACGTTGAGCGGTAGCTTTGTAAAATTTCTTTATATCTACTCTAGTGTGTTCGTCTAAGTTGTCTGGAATATATAATTCACGAAATTCTTTTAATTGTGGTGTTGCTAAGCCAACTGATGCTGATATGCCAGATACAAAATGTAAACCTTCATCTTCTTCTGATTTATTAAAACCTGTTTCATGTATGTCTTCCCAAGCTTCAAAGAAATTATCATTAATGAAATCCATTACTTTGTGTAACGGTTTTCCTATTTTATTATCTATAGATGCAAATACCTGAATAATTCGGAACAATGTTATGGAAGGCCAAATTGTTTGATACATTAATGTTGAAACATACTTCTCATTATCTAAACACATTAATCTATGTAAAAATGTAGTGCCGCTTCTTGGATTACTAATTATAAAAATTGGCTGTTTAATTTCTATATGCCTATAATTTGGAAACAAAATTTCATCTAATAAACGTGAAATAATATTAGTAAACATTACAATGCTCAGCACTAAGAAATAGGAAATACCTAAAAAAAAATTACGAATACTGAAGTTTTTTATACAGTGTAAATACACTACACGTGAATGTGTTTTTAATCGAACATAAAATAAATGTGCACCAATAATATTCATCTTAATTTTGCAAGAGTGCAAAAGTAACATATTTCATCATAATTTGTAGAAAGTATCTTATATTTTGAAAACGCTAATGTATGGTACAAATCTGTTCACCTAAAATAAAACCTTTATCATCTATAATTGAGATGATATAATCACCTGGTTCATCAATAGTTGAATATGCATAGGTTACTTTGGTTCCTTTTTTAACATTAAAATCTTTGTTGATAAATCGTGCAAAGAAGTATTTTTCAACTTTTTTTGCAATACTTAAACGGAAAACTGCATTGTTGGCAAATTTGCTGTCATGATTATAGACAATGCAAATTTTGTCTTTGATTGCACACCATTCAATTTGAGATTTTTTGGGTATTGTGTTTGCATTATAAGATTTGCAAAGGAATACTTCACCTGCATGTATATTAATAAAAATCATGCTGAATAGCATTAGTGTTAGAGTTTTCATAAAAAATGTTTCTTTTTAGGGTTAGGGTTGTGTAAGTTTAACACTAATTATTGAATTTGTCAATAATTGATTTTTAAAAACCAGAAATTATATTGAATAGATGTAATTTCTATCTAGCAAAAAAATGTAAAAAAAATAGATGAAGTTGATTTTTATAACTCAACTGTACCTCGTAAGTGACTCATTTGTCTTAAAATAGAATTCTTACGTTTTGTAATATATGACGATGGTTTTCCAGCATTCCATTTTCTAGGATTTGGCAATACTGCAGCAATAGTTGCAGCTTCTGCTGCTGTTAAATCTTTTGCATCTTTTTTAAAATAAGTTTTGGAAGCAGCTTGAGCACCATAAATTCCATTTCCCATTTCAATTACATTTAAATAAACTTCCATGATGCGCTTTTTGCTCCAAAAAATTTCAATTAAAAATGTAAAATACACTTCTAATGCTTTTCTGATATAACTACGTTGCGGAAATAAAAATACATTTTTGGCACATTGCTGACTTATGGTGCTGCCACCTTTTATTGGTTTGCCTTTCTTTTTTAATTTTTCATTTAATTTTGCCACTTTTTCAATTGCCTCAAAATCAAAACCAAAATGTTCTGCAAATTTCTGATCTTCAGATGATATAACTGCTAACACTAAATTTGATGACATGTCTTTCATAGGTATCCAATCCTTTTTTAAAATTGGAAATTCACCAGAAAAAACTTGTTCAGTACAACGAATCAACATCAATGGTGTGCATGGAACAGGAATAAAACGAAATAAAATAGTGGAAACAATACTCAAAATAAAAAATCCGACAACTAATCGGTTTGTCCAAAGCCAGCAATTTTGTTTGATTTTTTTTATGTTCATTTAATCTTAAGATAAGCTCAAAAGTCATCAACTAACTGTAACTTTCCAAATAGAAATATCCACTTTATGTTAACGACAAAAAAAATGAACCAATTACCACATCCAAATTCTTGGAGTTTATTGTTTGGTAATTTAACACAGCTGAGAAAAGAGCGCATCCAATTTTTTATGAATCAACAAAAAGAATTAGGTGATATTTTCCAAATTAAAGTGCCAACACGTAAAGTAATAGTTGTTTCAAATCCAGAATGGATAAAATATGTTTTGGTAGATAACAATAAAAATTTTTCTAAAAGTTTTGCTTATGATTCTATAAAAATATTTTTAGGAAATGGATTGCTGACAAGTGAAGGTGAATATTGGAAACGACAACGTAGATTGGCGCAACCAGCTTTTCACAAAGAAAAATTGGCACTTATGTTTAACAATATGGTCGAACAATCACAAAAATGCATAAACCATATTGATAGTTTTGCTGATACTAATCAATCAATTAATTTAAATAAGGAATTGTATAAACTTACCTTAGATATTGTAAACAACACCTTGTTTTATAATGAAGTAGACAATACAACGGATAGAATTTACCATCTAGTTTCTAAAGCAAGTGAAATTATTTCTAAGCGTATTGATATGCCATTTCAATTACCAGATTGGGTGCCAACTTTAAATAATATTAATCAAAGAATCATTTTGAGAGAAATGGATGAACTCTTTTTTTCTATCATAGATAGAAGAAGGCAAAAACAAGAATCGCATGAAGATTTATTATCGATGTTAATGGAAGCAAAAGATGAAGAAACTGGCGAAGGTATGAGCAACCAACAGCTACGCGATGAGATTTTAACCATTTTTGTTGCTGGACATGAAACTACACAAATAGCATTAAGTTGGACATTTTATTTGTTATCTACAAATCCAGAAAAATATAAAATCGTATTAAAAGAGATTGATGAAACACTAAAAGGTGAGTTGCCAACTGCAATAAATATTCGTGGTTTGCATTATCTAAAACAAGTAATAGATGAATCTATGCGCTGCTTTCCACCAGCTTGGATTATGGGTAGAAAAACCATAGAAAAAGATGTAATTGATGGTTATGAAATTGAAGCTGATACCAATATTATTATGCCTATTTATGTCGTACATCATGATGAAAGAATTTGGGAAAAGCCATACGAATTTAAACCAGAACGTTTTGCCATGGATGAAGTAAAAGAGAAACATAAATATTCCTATTTCCCATTTGGTGGTGGACCAAGATTATGCATAGGCAACAATTTTGCCATACAGGAAATGCAAGTTTGTTTGGCTATGTTATTGCAAAAATATAAAATTGAAATCGATGAAAATTTTGTTCCGGAACTCGATCCGTTAGTTACACTACGACCAAAAAATACCATGTTTGCAAAACTGTGGAAAAGGAATTAATTTGAAGATTTGAAAATTTGTAAATTTGAAAAATTAAATCTCAACACTCACGACTAACCATGGCAGCAACCGAAACATTACGAATTCCACTTGGCTACAAAGCACCTGATTTTAGGTTGTTAGATACCGTTTCAGATAAACAACTTTCACTAAATGAATTGATAGGCGAAAATGCAACCGTTGTGATGTTTATTTGTAATCATTGTCCTTATGTAAAACATGTAAATGCGCAATTGGTGAGCTTGGCAAACGACTATATAAATAAAGGTGTTTCATTCATTGCTATCAGCTCAAATGATATTGTAAACTATCCGCAAGATGCACCTGATTTCATGAAACAAACAGCAATCGAAGAAAAATATCCTTTTCCATATTTGTACGATGAAACACAAGAAATCGCCAAAGCATATCACGCTGCATGTACACCAGATTTTAGTATTTTTGATAAAGAATTGTTGTGTGTTTATCGCGGACAATTAGATGATTCGAGACCAAAAATCGATAGCATTTCTGACGGAAAAGATATTCGAGCAGCGATAGAAAATATTTTAAATGGAATTCCTGTTTCAGATAAGCAAATTCCAAGTTTAGGTTGTAATATTAAATGGAAGAAAGATATAAGTTAATAGTAATTTGTTTTAAGTTTTTGCGAAATAAACCATTTTACTTATAACTTTATAACAATAATCGTAATGAGCATCTTCAAAAAAATAACAGAAAATCCAATTATTGAAAGTGCAAAAGCATTCCAAAATGCTACAAAAACAGTCAATAATTTAATTTCGTTAATGTCCGATAGCAATGTTTCCAAATCTGTAAAAGAAATGATTGCAGGTTTACGAACTGTTATTACGGAGCGACCAAATATCACTTCTATCAATCACTATATCAACCATTTTTTATTAAAAATTGATCCAGAAAATCAACCGATTGTAATCAAAGAATTATTGGAAGTTTTTCATGAACGATGGAAAAATGTAGACCGGAAAACAGCAGAAATTGCAAACCAACATTTTGATTTTGAAAACAAAACATTATTGTTACATGGAAATGATATTCATATTCAATCTTTAATCGATTTATTGATTGTTAATAATAAGAAATTCAGCATTATACAATTAATTTCTAAACAAGATAAAATAGGCAAGGAACAAGCAGAAATCTTAGCAAAAAAAAATATTTCAGTTAAAGTAATCGACGATGCAGGTGTTGGAAAATTTCTAAAAGAAATAGACGTAATATTATTATCCAGCAATATTATTATGCACGATGTTTTCATTTCAAACGCAGGTGCACACGTTTTAGCAGCTGCAGCTAAAACATATAAAATTCCAGTTTTTGTGTTGAGTGATAGCCGTACTATTTTAAATAAAAAATTCTTTCCGCAAAGCGTAATTGACACGTTTGTTGGTAAAGATAAAAAGCCACCATCTGAACTTTGGAAAAACGCGCCAGAAAACGTAGAAGTAATTTATAATCACATAGAAGAAGTGCCAAATATACTCATCACTACCTTTATCCTAGAAAAAGAGGCGCTCACTGCACAGGAATTAAACGATAAAATCGACAAAGTGTTAGTAACAAATTTTTTCTAAATAAAAGTTAATTTGCAATATTGGAACAAACTTTGAGTTATATTTAATATTGAAAGTAAAAAAGCTAATAATAGAATTAAAATACTCATTACTTTTTACTTATAACCTTTTACTTTTTTTATGACAAACGTAGTACAACTTCAACAAAGACAAGCTGATCAGCAATCTACAGTGCTTACTGGTTTGATAATTGCAGCTTTATTTTTAATTTTTTGGTTTATAAAAATGAATAATCCTGAAAAACCAATTGAAGATGCCATTTCTGGTGTTGTAATTGATTTTGGAGACAATAAAGATGGTTTAGGTGATGATAATTTAAAAGAAGCTGGTGGACATAGTGCTGCGCCTGGTGCAGCTGCACCACAGCCATCAGCACCGCAACCAACACCTGTTAAATCAGCAGCTGTAACACCAGTAAAGTCTACACCAAACAATCAAGTAATCTCTGAAGATCCACAAGCAGTTGCCATTGCTCAACAATTAAAAGAAGAAAAAATTCGTCAGCAAAAAGAATTGCTAGAACAACAAAAAATAGCAGCAGCAATCAAAGCTGCAGAAACTAAAAGATTAGCTGAAGAAGCAGCTATCAAAGCAACAAAAGATAAAGCACAAGCTGCCATCACCAAAGGGAAAACTGGTACAGGAACTGGTACTGGAAATGCTAACGGAAACGGCAATGGAAATGGACAAGGCAACACCAAACCTGGTGGCAATCAAGGTGCACAATGGGGCACACCTGGTGGTGATCCAAATGGAACTGGCAATGGTAATAACGGTTCTGGTCCTGGAACTGCATCTGGTGACTTAAATGTTACTGGACGTAAATGGCGCGATAGAAAAGTTCCATTTAATAACACTAACAAAGAAGGAAAAGTAGTGGTTCAAATAAAAGTAGATAAAAATGGAAACATCATTTATGTAAAAGGTGGTGTGGCTGGTTCTACTACAACAGATGCTTATTTAATTAGTCAGGCAGAACAAGCAGCTCGTAATTCAAAATTAACAGAATCAGCTGCAACTGCTGAAGAGCAATTTGGAACTATAACTTACAGATTTAGTAATACACAATAGTTTTGCATTCATTAAGTTTTAATTGTTTGTATAAAATCATGCTTTTAAATGATTTTACTCATGTTTTATTTTCTTGATTTAGTTCAACTTTGTATCAAACAATTAAAATATGCCAGCACAAAAGTATTTAACAGAATTACACCAAGATCACAAAGAATGGTTAAACATCTTATCATTTTATGAAGAAGATGTAGAAAGCATGAAGAAACGACTGAATGAAGTTGCTTCAAAAAATACAGACAGAGAAATGCACGCTTGGGTCGAACGTTTTCAAAATAAATTTATTATTCAGCAAGAACAAATTGATATTTTAAAACATGATATCAATCACTGCGAATCTAAAATTATACAAAACGTCGAAGAAAATCCGGTAGCAAGCGATCGCAGAAAATCAGATGATCATGTTGAATTGCGCGAAAGAGTAGAAACATTTGAATTCCTATTCAACAAACTTAGAAAAGATTTAAATTCATTTGTAGCAAAATGGATGTAAATATGAATACATTTTAGAAAGAAACGTAACATTCAATTTTAACCTCAGTTTTACTGAGGTTTTTTTATGCTAACAAATTCATAAAACCATTTTTTTCTTGATTGTTGCTATGTTGTGTATTTTTACATTTTACAAATTATTCTCATTAATTTACGCAACATGCTATACGACTATAATAAAATTGAAGAAGAAGCTCGAAAAAAATGGAACGATAACAACGTTTATGAAGTAAAAAATTCTTCTGATAAACCAAAATATTATGTACTTGATATGTTTCCGTATCCAAGTGGTGCTGGCTTGCATGTTGGTCATCCTTTAGGTTATATTTTTTCTGATATTTATGCACGCTACAAACGCATGAAAGGTTTTAATGTTTTGCATCCAATGGGTTTTGATGCATTCGGTTTGCCTGCGGAACAATACGCGATTCAAACTGGTCAACATCCGGAAAAAACAACAGAAGATAATATCGAAACCTACATCAAACAATTGAATAAAATTGGCTTTTGTTATGATTGGAATCGCAAAGTAACAACCTGCAAACCTGAATATTACAAACATACACAATGGATATTTTTACAGCTTTTTAATTCATGGTATAACAAAACAATTGATAAAGCTGATACCATTTCTAACTTAATAAATATTTTTGTTGAACAAGGCAACGCATCAGTAAATGCTGCTTGTGATGATAAAGTGCAAATTTTTTCTGCTGATGAATGGAATGCATTTTCTCCAAAGCAACAACAAGATATTTTAATGGAATATCGCTTAGCATTTCAAAAAGAATCGTTTGTGAATTGGTGTCCAGCACTAGGTACCGTTTTAGCAAACGATGAAATAGTGAATGGTGTTTCAGAACGTGGCGGTCATCCAGTAGAAAAGAAAAAAATGTCACAATGGTTTTTGCGTATAACAGCTTATGCAGAACGTTTGTTGAATGGTTTAGATACCTTGGATTGGAATGAAAGTATGAAAGATATGCAGCGCAACTGGATTGGAAAATCAATAGGTGCAATGGTGTCTTTTCCATTAAAAGGTCACGATAATAAAATAGAAGTTTTCACCACAAGAGTAGATACTATTTTTGGTGTGTCGTTTTTAGTAATAGCACCGGAACATGATTTAGTTAATCAAATCACAACGCCTGAATTTATTAGTGCTGTAGAAGAATATAAAAAAGTATGTGCTTCTAAATCAGATATTGAACGACAAGCAGAAAAACAAGTGTCAGGGCAATTTACAGGTGCGTATGTTTTGCATCCATTTACGCAAACCGAAGTACCAGTCTATATTGCAGATTATGTGTTGGCTGGCTACGGTACAGGTGCAGTAATGGCAGTGCCTTCTGGCGATCAACGTGATTACTTATTTGCGAAAAAATTTGAGTTACCTATCATTTCAATTTTAGATGCACAGCAAAATATAGAGAACGAAGCAGACGCAACTAAAGAAGGCAAATACATCAATTCTGATTTTATTAATGGCATGAATTATAAAGAAGCAACTGTCACTTTAATTCAAAAATTAGAAGAGAAAAAACTCGGTTATGGCAAAGTGAATTTCCGTATGCGTGATGCAGGTTATTCGCGACAAAGATATTGGGGCGAGCCGTTTCCGATTTACTATGATAAAGACGGAATTATTCATACAGTTGCGGAAGATAAATTGCCAGTAATTTTACCAAATGTTGATTCTTATAAACCAACTGGAACCGGCGAAAGTCCATTGGCAACAGCGACTGAATGGGTAACACAACATGGTGAAGACACACGCATGGAAACCGATACGATGCCAGGTTATGCAGGTAGTTCGTGGTATTTTTTGCGATATATGGATCCGGAAAATCCAACTGAATTAGTAAGCAAAGCAGCACAGGAATACTGGCAGAATGTAGATTTTTATGTAGGTGGTTCTGAGCATGCAGTTGGTCATTTATTATACTCACGTTTTTGGCATAAATTCTTAAAAGACATTGGCAAAGTAAGCTCCGAAGAACCATTCAAAAAAATGGTAAACCAAGGAATGATTCAAGGTGTAAGTAAGTTTGTTTATCGATATAAATTCAATAATAAAAAAACGTCACAAGAAATAAATAAAACATTGTTTGTAACAAAAGATAAAATAAATAATGTTGGATATGTTTCGGATCTTTTAAATAAACATTTTAATGTTAATGAATTATTTGGTAGCAATGCAAAAGCTGAAGATAATTACGAAGATGACAAAAATATTTTTCCAACGGATGTCTTAATAACACCTTTACACGTTGATATAAAATATGTCAAAAATGATATTCTTGATTTTGAAAAACTTAAACAAGAAGATCATAATTATCAAGATGCAATTTTCATTACAGAGGAAGATGGTAACTATTATTGCGGAAGCGAAGTTGAAAAAATGTCCAAGTCTAAATTCAACGTGGTAAATCCTGACCAAATCATTGAACAATACGGCGCAGATACGTTCCGTATGTACGAAATGTTCTTAGGTCCAATTGATACCGCAAAACCTTGGGACACCAATGGTATTTCTGGTGTTGCGAATTTTATTCGTAAATTTTGGCGTTTATTTTATGATGATTTAGGTATTGCAAAAAACATCGATGCAGCACCAACACAAGACGAATTAAAAATCTTACATAAAACCATCAAAAAAGTAAATCAAGATATTGAAAATCTTAGTTTCAATACTTGCGTCTCTACTTTTATGATTGGCGTAAATGAATTGGCAAAACTAAAAATAGTTTCAAAATCTACGCTAACAGAATTCGTTAAACTAATCGCACCATTCGCGCCACACACTGCAGAAATTTTGTGGTCAAATTTAGGAAACACAAATTCCGTAGTTGATGCAGATTTTCCTAAACACGATGAGCAGTATTTAGTAGAATCAACTTTTACTTATCCAATTCAAATCAATGGCAAACACAGAACTAACATCGAATTGCCAATTGATATGGAAAATGAGGAAATTCAAAGAGTAGTTTTAGCAGATGAAACTGTGCAAAAATTCACCGAAAATAAAGAACCAAAGAAATTTATTGTGGTGAAAGGCAGAATTGTAAATGTTGTTGTTTAACATTTTTCAATTATTTTGTAATTTTTGTCAATAATTTGATACCTATTTCTAATTAATTATGAAAAATTAGTACCTTAAATGTTAAATAATTAACAACATAGATGGAATTAACAAAACTTAATTAAATTTACATATCTAAAGCAATTTAAAAATGAGAAAAAACATTACATTAACTTTAATGTTAGTGGTTATCTCTTTGCTATCTTTTTCTAAAGATTTCAAAGACGTAGCTATTAAATTCGTTAAAGAAAACAAAACTAACCTGCAACTTTCTGATCAAGACATCATGGATTTAGTTGTGGCAAAACAATACCATGACGATTTCACAGGATTCGATCGTGTGATTTTTCAGCAGTCAGTTAACGGACTAAACTTTAAAAATGGTTATATTGGTATTCACTTAAAAGATGGTGTTGTATTTAACAGTACAACAAACGGTATTTTTGATTTGAAAAAACAAATAACAACTACATCACCTTCGATTGCAGCTAAAATTGCTTTATCTAAAGCTTATGCAGCAGTATATCCAAATGAATCAAAAACAGTTGGACAACCGAGATACAATGCAGAGAAAAAAGTTTACGTTTTTGGAAATGAAAATGACTTAAACAATTATGCAGAAGTTCAATTAATGATTGTTAAAGACAATTATGAAAAAGCATTCTTAGCTTGGGAAGTTAGTTTCGGAAATTCAAAAGGTACTAACGTATGGAATGTTGAAGTGAATGCTATCAATGGTTCAATTATTGCCAAAAGAGATATGGTGTATCATTGTGAATTCGGAAAAGGTGAATATTTAAAATCTGAATCTTCTAATAATTCCAATAAACTACTTTTTGTAGATGATCAAAATACAGGTGGAACATCTACATCTGATGATGTACAACAATTGGCAGGTGCATATAGAGTATATCCTTATTATACTGAATCACCTGCATATGGTTCTCGAATTTTAATTAGTAATCCTGAAGATGCTGTTGCTTCACCTTTCGGTTGGCACGATACAAACGGTGCTGCAGGTGCAGAATCTACTTTAACGAGAGGAAATAACGTTAATGCATATACAGATAAAGATGCAAATGATGCAGTAAATCCTACAACAGGTGTTGATAGATTTTACGCAGATGGTGGTGCCGCTTTAAATTTTGATTTTCCTTTAGATTTTACAAAACAATTAGACACCTTAGAAAACTCAAAACCTATACAAGTACAATTATTCTATATGAATAACATGATGCATGATATAATGTACAAACATGGTTTTACAAAAGAGAATTTTAATTTCCAATTAAATAACTATGGTGGAAGTACTGCAACTGACAATGACCCAGTAAATGCAGAAGCTCATGACGGTTCTGGCTTAAATAATGCGAATTTTTATACAGCTCCAGATGGAACTAACTCTACATTTAATCGTACTCGTATGCAAATGTTTATGTGGGACGGAACACCACCTTCAACATTAAACTACAATGCACCTGGTACTATCGCAGAAAATGACGTTGCACACGGTTCACAAAATGGTTGGGGACCATGTTCATATAACGTTACTGGCGCTGTTGCAAATGCAACTTCAGCAACTTCTCCTTCTAGTTATGTTTGTGGTGCTGTAAACAATGCTGCACAAGTAACAGGTAAAATTGCTCTTATTGATAGAGGTGACTGTAACTTTTCTGAAAAAGTATTGAATGCTCAAAATGCTGGTGCTATTGGTGTTATCATCATCAATAGACAAACTGCAGGAGATTCCTTAATAGGCATGGCGGCTGGTAATGCAGCTGGTAGTGTTACTATACCTGCAATGTTTGTTACATACGTTTATGGTCAAAAATTAAGAGATAATTTAGCTACTGCTAATGTTACAATGACTAGAGTTTCTACAAATAATTGTTTAGAATATGATGGCTCATTAGATAATGGAATTGTTTCTCATGAATATGGTCATGGAATTTCTAATAGATTAACAAACTCAGCAGGTGGAAATTCATGTTTAAACAATGCAGAACAAGGCGGTGAAGGTTGGAGTGATTTCTTTGCGCTTGTTTTATCTAAAAAGCCTGGTGATAATAAAAATACAGAACGTGGAATAGGAAATTATGCTATTGGTTTACCATCAACTGGTGAAGGCATTAGAAGATATCCTTACTCTTATGATATGTCCATAAACCCTTTAACTTATGCAGACATGGCAGCTAGTACTGAAGTACACGATATTGGTGAAATTTGGTGCTCAGCACTTTGGGATATGCATTGGTTATTAGTTGAGAAATATGGACACAGTACAGATTTTTATGCAGGTAATGGTGGAAACAATATAGCACTAAAATTAGTAATAGAAGGTCTAAAATTACAAAAATGTAGTCCTGGATTTTTAGATGCTAGAAATGCAATTTTAAAAGCAGATTCAATTTTATATGCTAAAGCAAATACTTGCGATATATGGACAGCATTTGCACGTCGTGGTATGGGATTTTCAGCATTACAAGGTTCAGCAGCGTTAGCATCTGACCAAACAGCAGCATTTAATTTGCCTCCATCTTGCTCTACCACACCTACAGTAACTTCAAGTTTCACAGCGAGCGACACGGTAGTATGTATAGGAGGAAGTTTAACGTTTACGAGTACATCGACGACAG
>CALLKF010000085.1 GCA_938008535.1 uncultured Saprospirales bacterium
CATTACAGGGCTATCTTATTATGAAGTAAATTTTGTTATTTTCATATTAGTATATCCTTTATTGTTGATTGTTTCGCCTATTGTGTACATGATTCAAAAATCTAGACTCCGGGCTATTAAAAAAAGGCCATCTTGGGTACAAAAAAATAATCTTTCGATAAAGCGTACAGAAAAAACTTTCTTGTGAGTCTTATTTGAAGCGAATGAATGAAAAAGGGCTATTGCTCTCTAAAATTATCTTATTTCGACAGGTCTTTTCCAAATTCAGGAAAATTTCATAGGTGCTAACCACCAATTTTAACCATTAAAAAATTTGTGACAACTATTTACTACTAGTCATTATCTAAAGCATTCTTCCACTACTTTGAACATCTTAATTAAAAATTGACTGCTTTTATTTTTTTCTATCAGGTTTATTTATACACATAAAATATTTCAATAATTCATCTCTTCTTTTTGTGCACATTTCCTTTTTTGCCCCTTCTTTTTTATGCACATTGCTTTTTCCGCTGATCCTTTTTTATACTTTGTTGCTATGGATACATTTATCACAAAACCCATCAAAACCTTAGTTCAAGTAAACAATGAGGCAATTGAATCCTTATTAGCCAATGCACAAGAACAAGGTCAGATAATTATTCATTGCTTGCATTATGGCTGTTCTAGTGAGTGCGGTAAAACTTTAAAATGTGAGCTTAAGATTAATCCTAACGTACAACTTATTCCAACAAATGGTTCTAGGCCTTCAAAGCTAATTCAAACCCTTAATATCAATCTGCCACCTGGTAGAACCTTTAAGAACAGTTATGGTACTGAATTCACGTTGATCTTTACTGGGCTACCTAAAAATTGTACTGAATTTGATTTTATTGAACCGGATGAAGGCGGGAAAGGCTGGGAAGCAAAGAACATTAAAAGAAATAAAACAGATGTATATAAACTCTTTATATCACCAACAGGTGCTTGGGAAGGGGAGACTATATTTTAAATGAATTTCGGGAGTTTCAACCATTGGCAACATCCTACTCTGTAAATAGATGGCAAACTGATCACTTAAATTACCATCCCAAAATATACCACCATGCAGTCGCTTAAACAGTTATTAGAAAAAGAAATGGATCACCTTATCAACCTACAACATATAGATAAGGATAATAATGCTATTTCATCTGGGTTCCCCAATCTTGATCGTGCAATTAACGGATTTAAGCCAAAGCATCTTTATTTATTGGCATCTAAACCCTGCACTGGGAAAACGGCATTTCTATTGAATATCATGATGCATCTGTTGGTTAATAAAACGAACCCAATTAAAGTGCTAATGGTTAGTCCAGATATAAGTGGCTTCGAGTTGGTTAAAAGAATAATCAGTCTTTATTCTTCCACCGAAATGAGTAAAATATTTGATCAAATTACTGATCCTGAAGTATTAGAAAACATATATGTTAAAATGGATGAACTAAAGGACCTCTCTAATAACTTATTGATTGAGGATCATCCCATCTGTACAATTCCTGGTTTGAGAGCACAAATAGAAAGTATGGAGCAGAAACCAGGTTTTATTATGATTGATAATTTAGATCGTATTACCCTGCCCGAAGCTGTTGATCCTGTTACAGGTTGCCATAGTGATATGCAATGGGTAGAAGTTTATACTACTCCTAAATTTGAAGCACCAAGATTAGAAGATGTTACAGTTTGTCAAAATGCTGACTCATTAACTTTAACAGCTCATGTTACATACCCGTTAGATTTATTAACTGACGGATATGATAACTTTACATTCTTAACATCACAAGTAGAATTCTTTGATAATACAGGAACTGGAGGATTACCTTTCACATCTCTTGGTATTGCCACAGTTCCTTTAGATCCATTTAATGGAATTGTTGAAGGATTGGCTACATTAACTATCCCAACTATTGGTGCAGACTACGATTATACAGTACCTGGTACTTATGACATTGGTGCAATCACAGAACAATTATGGTTAAATTTATTCTTGTTTGATGTATTCCAATGTAACTCTGATATTGCTACCGCTTCGGTTACTGTAGTTGAAGCACCAGAAGCACCATCAGTTAGAGATTTATCTATTTGTTCTGGTAACTCAGTTATATTAACTGCATCAGGAGCTGATAGTGCAACATTCACTTGGTATGATGCTGCTGATTTATTACATGCAATTCAAGTTGGTGCACAATTAAATACACCAGTTTTAACTGCTACTACTAAATACTGGGTGGCTCAAAATGTTAACGGTTGTGGAAGTCCTGCAACAGAGGTTACTGTTACTGTAAATCCTTTACCAGCAACACCTGCTCCAACTGCTACACCAAATCCTTTATGTGAAGGTGCTACATTAAACTTAGCAGCTAATGTTGCTGGTTTGTTATATACATGGTCTGGTCCAAATGGATTTGTTTCACATGCACAAGACACTTCTATTTTAAATGTTAATGAAACTCAACATCAAGGTATTTATACTTTAATAGTTACGAATCCAAATACTGGTTGTTCATCTTTAGCTGGAAGCACTCCGTTTGTAGATGTTATTCCAACTCCAGAGCCACCATCAATTACATCAAACAGTCCTTTATGTGAAGGTGAAGATTTAATATTGACTGCTTCTGTAGTAGCTGGTTCTACTTTATATACTTGGTATGGTCCAACTGGTGCTATCATTGGTACTTCTGTTGCTCCAACATTTACAGTTCCTGCAATTACGGTTGCTCAAGCTGGAAATTATAGTGTTACTGTTACTGTTGGTATTGGTTGTGTATCACAAAAAGCAACAACCACAGTAGTTGTTAAACCGAAACCAGTTGCTCCAATAATTGATCCAGTAATTGTTACACTTTGCGAACGTGATTCAATTACGATTTGTGCTACTTCAACATCTGTTAAACCAATTTATGCTTGGTCTGGTCCAAATGGATTTTCATCAAACTCTAATTGTATTTCATTAACAAATGTTTCTGTTGCAACATCTGGTTGGTACTATGTTTGTGTTTCTGTTGATGGATGTATTTCAGATAAAGATTCAGTTTTAGTTACTGTTAATCCATCGCCTACAATTGATACTGTATTTAGCAATGCACCTATATGCGAACACCAAACGTTACAGTTAACGATTAATGTAGCACAAGGTTCACCTTATTCATTTGTATGGTCAGGTCCAAACGGATATACTTCAACAGTACAAAATCCTTCAATAACAAATGTTACTGAAGTTCAACATCAAGGATTCTATACAGTTGTAGTTACTGATACATTAACAGGATGTACAACATATCCTAGATCTATATATGTTGAAATCAATGCATTCCCTGATAAATTAATTGCAAACAATACTGGACCAGTTTGTGAAGGTTTCCCTTTCACATTAGATGCAACTAAAGTATTTGGTGCTACTTATTTCTGGCAAGGACCAAATGTTGCAGATACATTTACAGTAGTATACCCAGTACATACAGTAACTATTGACCCATCAACTCCATCTCAAACTGGAACTTGGACTGTTACAGTTACCTTAGCTGGTGGTTGTGTTGATTCTGCTAAAACAGACGTTATTGTTTATGCAAATCCAATCGCTGACGCTGGAATAGATACATCAGTTATTCAAGGAACTATCTATCAATTACATGGTTTAGGTGGTATCACATTCAATTGGACACCAAATACTTTCTTAGATCATGATAATATTCCTAATCCATTATTCTTTACAGAAAATGCACCTTTAGGACCTAATCCATTTACTTTAACAGTTTGGGATTTACATGGTTGTACGGATAAAGACACAGTAGTAATTACAGTGTTACCTAATACAGATTTAATTATACCAGATATCATTACACCAAATGGTGATGGATTAAATGATACATGGATTTTAGGTCATATTGAAAATATAGAAGGTTATACAATTCAAATATTCGCTCGTGGTGGTGCATTAGTTTATAGTTCAACAAACTACAGCAATGCAAATGGTTTTGACGGTACATATAAAGGTACAACATTACCAGACGGTGCATATTGGTTTGTGATTACAGCACCTACTAAAACGTACAAAGGCGCATTACACATTAAAAGATAATTAAAGGAATGAAGCTAAATAATAATCTAAGTAAAATCATAAAAATGAAAATAAATAAAATAATCAGCTTAGTTGCCTTGTTAATTGCTGGATTTCAGTTGTCAAATGCTCAACAGATGCCAGTATATAACAACTACTTTCTAAATCCGTTCTATTATAATCCTGCTCGTGCAGGTACGGATCCTGATGGTGGTCGTATTAACTTAGGTTTCCAAAAACAATGGGATAGAATTCCTTCAGGACCTATCTCTACATATGGTAGCTGGGATGGAAGAATTAAGAGTTCTAATATGGCTTTGGGTGCTACTATTTACCATGATAGAACAACTAAAAGTTGGCAAAATACTGGTGGAAGTTTAGCTTATGCTTACCACATTCCATTCAAAAAAGATAAAACTCATTTTTTATCTATTGGTTTGCAAGCTGGTGTTAATTCTTTTAATTTGCACGACTTTACTCCAAATGAGTTTGAACCAGGATTAACAGGAAGAAGTGTAAACTTTGATTTGTCTGTTGGTATCAACTATCACTGGAAAGGATTAAATGTTGGTTTCTCTGTACCACAAGTATTAGGAAACAAAATTAAATTCAAAAATACAAATCCTTCTATAGACAGATCTACTACAGTTCAACGTCAGTATATGTTTATGGCTAGTTACGATGCTAAATTAGGTAAGAAAAAAGATTGGACTTTTTCTCCATTTATTATGGTGAATTTTGTTAAAAAATCTTTACCAGTTTATTTAGATATCACAGTTATGGCTGCATATAAGCATTTAGCTTGGTTAGCTATAGGGTATGATAATGGTGGTGGTTTAAAACCAAATGGTGATGCTAAAGGTTTCTTTTCACCAAATGCAGCTGGTTTACATGCTACTGCAGGTGTTAGTGTGAAGGAATTAGTTGATATCAACTATACATTTAAATCAACTTTTGGTAAAAAAGGTAACTTAACTGCATCAAACTTAGGTTTTACACATGAAATTTTATTAAGCTTTAGATTGAAACGTAAAACTGATCAATCTGAATTTGATAAACACAAAAAGAAAACGGAAGAAGATATTGCTAAGGTTAACCAAAAAGCTGATGATGCTGGTAAAAAAGCAGATGATGCAATGGCAAAAACTGATTCTTTAGGTCAATCTTTAGGTGATAAAATTTCAGCTGTTGAAAAAACTGCAAATGACTCGAAATCAGCTTCTGATAAAAATACTACTGACATCGAAAAATTAGGTTCTCGTTTAGATAATATCGTTTACAAAAAATTCGGTTCAGTTTACTTTGAAGTGGATAAATTTGCTTTGACTGATGAAGCTAAAGCAAGCATTGATGCTTTCAAAACTAAACTTGCGGAAATGAAAGGTAACTACTTCATCTATTTAACTGGTAATGCTTCTTCTGAAGGTGGTACTGCTTACAACCAAGCATTATCTGCTAAACGTTGTGATGCAGTTAAACGTTATTTAGAAGGTATCGGTATTTCACAAAGAGTATTATTATTGCCTTATGGTGAAAACTCTTGGGTAACTGAAAAACAAGGTGCTGAAGAAGACAGAGCTAAAAATAGACGTGTAGATATTTACTTAAGTGGTGAATAATACTACTATCTTAAAATTAAAAAATCCCAAAGTTTAACTTTGGGATTTTTTAATTATACTAAAACTGAAATCTAATTATTGAAATTTGAATTGTATTGCTTTTATAATTTATTTTACCGAGTAACTTTCTGCTTTTTCAACTAAAGTTTTTGAACCTATATAAATAGTAGTTCTTTCGTGTAATTTTGTCGGAACGATTTCCAAAATCCGCTGTTGGCCATCAATAGCTTTACCACCAGCTTGTTCTTGCAAAAATGCCATTGGATTACATTCATACATCAACCGTAACTTTCCACCAGGTGTATCTTTCGTAGCTGGATAAAAAAAGATACCACCTTTTAATAAGTTACGATGTATATCTGCAACCATAGAACCAATATAGCGCAACGAAAATGCTTTTTTCTCTGTGTTCTCTTGGCAATATTCTATAAATAGTTTAGTTCCTTCAGTAAATGAATTAAAATTTCCTTGGTTGACAGAATATATTTTTGCATTTGATGGCGTTTGTATGCTTGGATGAGACAAACAGAATTCGCCAATGGATGGTTCTAATGTAAAACCATTCACTCCATTTCCAGTTGTATACACCAGCATAGTAGAAGAACCATATATAACATAACCAGCTGCAACCTGTTGGTCACCTTTTTGTAAAAAATCTTCTAAGATACAATTTTCTCCATGTTTAGAAATGCGTTTAAAAACGGAGAAAATTGTACCAACTGGTGCAATTACGTCAATATTGCTTGAACCATCTAAAGGGTCAAATAAGACTACATAACTAGCATCTTTTCTATTGTCAAACGCTACAAATGTATCTTCTTCTTCACTAGCAATTCCACAACATTCACCACTGTTTTTTAAACATTTAATTAAAATTGAATTAGCAAATTCATCTAATTTTTTTACTTCTTCACCTTGAATATTCGTCTTCTCCGCATCTCCTAAAATAGAATCTACCAAACCAGCTCTGCTCAAATCACGGTTTACAATTTTTGAAGCCAGACCAATGTCACGTAGCAAGCCAGAAAGTTCACCTGTTGCTTCTGGATATCGTTCTTGTTCTTCAATAATAAATTCATCTAAAGTTACTAATCGCATTTTTTTATTTTATGCAACAAAGATAAAAAAAATCACTTGCATTCAAGGATATCATTGTACGTTTCAATAAAATCTAACTTCATAAACACAGTTTAATTTTTACTTAATAACTGTTGTTTTATTTACAAGTTCTATTTGTCTATTTTAGTACTTCAATTTATGAAAAAAAATTATTTAATACGAAAAGCAGAAGCAGTTGATTTAGTTCAAGTATATGCATTAATTAAAGAATTGGCTGCATTTGAAAAAGAACCAAATGAGCCAACCAATCCACTTAAAAAATTTGTTGAAGAAGGTACTTGTAAAAACCCAAGATATCATGTAATTGTTGCTGATGATAATGGAACTATTGTTGGTATTGCTTTGTATTATTATGGTTATTCAACATGGAAAGGTTCGATGATTTATTTAGATGATTTAGTAGTAAAAGAAACACATCGAAAACATGGAATTGGTAAGCGTTTAATGGATGAATTAATTTCAATTGCAAAAGAAGAAAAAATAAAACAAGTGCGTTGGCAAGTGTTAGATTGGAATGAAAATGCTATTAACTTTTATAAAAAATATCCAGTAACATTTGATGCAACATGGATAACCGTAAAACTAGAAAACTTTTAATTATAACGAATAACCTTTAACTTATAACATACGATGAAAGTATTTAAATTTGGTGGTGCGTCGGTGAAAGATGCGAATGGAATAAAAAATGTAGCGTCGATTATTGAAAAATATGGCGAAAAGAATTTAGTAGTGGTAGTTTCTGCAACAGGAAAAACAACCAACGCTTTAGAAGAAGTAATACACGCTTATTTTAAAAATGAAGATGCTAAAGCAAAATTTGATATCGTAAAAAATAATCATCATACAATTTGTAAAGATTTGTTTGGAAATGAATCGCATGATGTTTTTGATAAACTACAAAATATTTATGCAGAAGTTGATTGGCAATTAGAAGAAGATAGAAAAGAAAGTTATAACTATGTTTATGATCAAATTGTATCGCAAGGTGAATTAATATCTTCTGTTATTTTAAGCGCTTATTTAAATGAAGTTGGTGTGGCAAACACTTGGTTAGATGTACGTGATGTGATGAAAACAGATGATACCTATCGTGAAGCAATAGTTGATTGGACAAAAACACAAGCGTTAATGAATACTGTTGTAAAACCATTAACAATAGACAGTATCGCTGTAACACAAGGTTTTATTGGCTGTACGGCTGAAAATTGCACTACAACATTAGGTCGTGAAGGTTCAGATTATACAGCAGCTATTTTTGCGAACATGTTGGATGCAGAAAATCAAACTATCTGGAAAGATGTGCCTGGTGTAATGAATGGCGATCCACGCGTTTTTGATGATGCTGTTTTTATGGATGAAATTTCTTTTAATGAAGCAGTTGAAATGACATTTTATGGTGCTACCGTTATTCATCCTAAAACGATAAAACCATTGCAAAATAAAAATATTCCGTTGTTGGTAAAATCATTTATTAATCCAGAAGGCAAAGGAACTAAAGTTGGTGGAAACGATAATAACTTACCACCAATTAGAATTGTAAAAAACAATCAAGCGTTGATTACTTTACATACCAAAGATTTTTCTTTTGTAGAAGACGATGTAGTTGCCACTATATTTAACTCATTTTCTAAAGCAAACTTAAAATTGAATATGATGCAACAAGGCGCTATTTCGTTTGAAGCAGTTGTTGACAATATTCCTGAGAAAATTGAGAAAATTAAAGCTGATTTACAAGATAAATTTGACTTTGTAATTGAAGAAAATTTATCCATTTTAACGATTCGCCATTATACTAATTTTGATTTAATTAACAAACACAAAGGCGATAAGAACGCGATTTTGGAACAACGCAGACCAAGTACATACCAAGGATTATTGGTGTAGTAAGATTATTTGTTTTTACTGGCTTCTTTAGAATATTTGTATTGATAGAATTTTTGCATTAACCACGCTTCAATTTTATTGATAGGTCTTGAACCACCTAAATACTTTGCTTCTATAAATGCTTTCGATGTTTTTTCTAATAATTGTGCTGCAACGAATGCATCTTCCAATGTCGTTCCGATGCAAATACTTTGCGTGTTTGGTAGGATAGAAGCGAAGCGATTATTCAATGAATAAAGTATATCTTTTTCATTTTTTGCCACTCGAATAGTAACACCAAGTAACTGCGACTGGTCATCTAATATTGGTGGAATTTCTTCTTTTACTTGTGATGCGTACTCTTGTTTGGTTATTAGTATAACATTAATATTTTTTCGTTTAGAAAAAAGTTGACCAAAAATAGTATCGGTATTATTCAAAAGTTGAATGTCATTTTCCTGAATTCCGGAAAGTGCTTTGCTTGGGTCTGTCAATAAATACTGATTGTTTGGCTGACGAATAGCAATTTGTAAAAACTCAACCTTGCCCCAAGTTTTATAGCCAGCACTTTGAGTATGGAAATAATCTGCAGCAGTTAAAATTAATTGTTTATCAGTATTGGAAATGCTCATGCAGACTTTTGTTTTTCAGATTGAATAAATAATTCGCAGGCATTTTCTAAAGTTCGTGCAACGACAAAAACATCTTCTAAGTTTTTTCCAATACAAACCACACCATGATTAGACATCAGAGCAGCATTTGATTGCTCAATTGCTTTTGCTGTTTCTACAGTTATTTTTTTTGTATTTGGTAACGCATAAGGCGCAGCCTTAATAATTTTTGCGTTTAATATTTTTTGATGGTCTTCATTCAATACTATAACATCACGACGAGCCGCAGCAACAATAGAAGCAAATAATTGATGTGTATGTATAACTGCGTTTATATGCGGTCGCGTTTTATACACTTCACAATGCAACTTCAATTCTGATGATGGTTTTAGGTTGCCTTCATATTTTAAAGTATAAATATCAACCAATACCATTTCATTTGGTGTTAGTTCATCATACTTTCTACCGCTTGGTGTAATCACCATTTGCTTATCGTTTATTTTAATGCTTACGTTGCCCCAAGTTCGAGCCACTAAACCCTCTTTTAAAAGCAGTTTACCTGCTTCACATACTCTTTCTTTTGCTTTTTGAATATCCATTATTTATAATTCAAATCTTGTTTTATTAATAGTTTGATAGGTTTTATTGAGCTGATGAAATACGCTTTGATATGTTGCAAAAAGTTCATTATATATTTTGTTGTGATTTGGATTTGGTATAAACGTATCTACATTTAGTATCAATTTATTAATTTCTGAAAAATCTTTTAGTGCTCCAGCGCCTACCATGGCACACATAGCAGCACCGAAAGCACCAGCATTTACTGGTTGTGAAGTGGTAATGATTTTTCGATTGGTAACATCAGCTATCAATTGCATCCAGGATTTATTTTTGCTGCCACCACCAGTTATTTTCAACGTATCAAACTTAAATCCGTAATCTTTTTCCAGATTGTTGATGGTCCAACGTAAGTTATACGCAATACCTTCAAAGTTGGCACGCGCAATGTGCGCACGCGTATGTTGGTGTGTTAGATTAAACAAAGTAGAACGAGTTGTTGTTGTGCTCACCGGACAACGTTCACCTAAAAACCAAGGTGTCATAATTAAGTAATCAGCACCAGGATTTGTTGCGTTAATTTCTGCTTCTATTAATGAGAATAAATCTTGTTCGGATAAATTATTTTTCTCTGTCGAGTAGTATGTATCAATTAACCATTGCGTGTTAATACCAGCAGATTCAGTTATACCAACTACAATATTTTTTGTTGGATCAGCACTTTGCAAACATACTGCAGCGTTTTTAAATTTCAAATTTTTAGAAGTCGTTACACCAACCCATGCAGAAGTGCCTACATAAATATGCGCCTCGCCTTCACCGATTGCTGTGGTGCCAACTGCTGCACTTTGTGTATCATCGCAACCGCCGTAAACGCTAGTGTTTACTGATAAACCCATTTGTTCTGCTGCTTCTGCTGTAAGATTGCCAATCAAATCTATTGAACGTACTAAATCTGGTAATTTATTTAAATCAATTTTACACAACTTAAAAAATAAACGTTCCCAATCTTTCTTCTTCACATCAAAAGCATAGGAGCATGCGCCTGACCATTCTGCTACCATTCTTCCAGTGCATTTATATTTCAGATAACCATTGACATCTAAAATTTTATGTGTGTTGTTGTATATTTCAGGATGTTTATCTTTCAACCAAATTATTTTAGGAATCACATCTTTACCAGTTAATTCAATACCAGCAATTAATTTAAAGATTCTTTTTCCACCAAAATAGTTCATCGCTTTTACGGCCTGCTCTTCGGCTCTTCCGTCTACCCAGGAAATATTTCTATTTAATACACTGCCATTTTTATCAACAGGAATTACACCCATTGCTTGTGTAGAAAAGGCGATACCTTTAATGTCTTCTGTTGAAATTGTGGTTGATTGAATAATCTTGTTTGTTGCTTTGCAAATCGCATTCCAGTAATCTAATGGTTCTTGTTCTACCCAACCTGGATTTGGAGTAAATAATGGATATTCTTCTATTGCTGTCGCCAATACATTACCGTTAGTATCTATTAGAATAGATTTTACACTACTGGTGCCAACATCATAAGCTAAAAAATAATCCATATATTATTTATTTCTTTTTAAAATAATTTCTCTCATTGCTAATTTAAGTTGTTGAGCTAAATCATTATATTCTTTCGGTTTGTAATAGAGTAAATTATCCATTTCATATGGGTCTTCGGTTAAATTATATAATTCAGATTCTATTTCTTCTGCTTTTAATTTTAAAGAAATTGTACCAGCATCGCCGTCAGTGATTTTCTTAATTAATTCAGGGTCTTTCATTCTATACTTATTACTAAAATCTAATATTTTTTTGCTGGTATTTTTTTGCCATTCAATATACTTATAGATATTTTCCTTTTGAATGCCATTTTCTATTGTGGTTACTTTCATTCTTATTGCGTTATATGAAGGATGGTCTAAAATATATAAAGGCAAAAATTTCATGATAAGTTTTGGCTTTTCTACAAGTCCATCCTTCGTCATTCCAGGTCCAATATATTCCATTATAAATCGATCTCTAAAATTCGTAATACTAACATTATATAACAATGGAACTAAAGAAATTCCTTCAATATTTTCAGGGATTTTAACTCCTGCAATATCTAGAATAGTTGGCATCAAATCTAAGTTAGTTACCCATTCTTCAGTTTTTCCTGGCAGTTTTAAATGTAAAGAATCTCCACCAGTAATAATCATAGGTACACGAATAGCTTCTTCATAAGGATTGCCTTTATGCATCATTGCATGCGACCCTAACATATAGCCATTATCAGAAGTAAAAATCAACAATGTATTATTCCATTCATCATTTTCTTTTAGTGTTTTTATTAAGTTACGAACCATATCATTTAAAGCATACAAAGAACCTAAACGACTATACCAATCTGCTTGAAGAAAACTATGAATAGATTTTGGTACTTTCCCTTTGAAAGTAAGATTATAAAAGAATGCACCTTTACTCATTTGGTGAATTCTCTTTTTCCAGGTATTCCTAAGAAATGAAGATTTATCTAATGGCATTTTCTTTTCTGCAGGTGTTGCTAATTTTCCAAAGTCATTATTATAATTAGGTCTTTTGGGAACAGGCACATTAACCCAACGTTCTTGTACCATTTTTTCATACCTAGGCGCTGCTTGTAAAGGGAAATGTGGTGCTGTTGGTGTTAAATAAATAAAGAATGGTTGATCATCATTTTTTTCTGCATCTTTAATAAATGAGATTGCTTTTTTTGACAACACATCTGTTGTATAATCGTCAGATGTTGAACCATAATGCTTTTCAGCTACATTTTCAGCTTTCCATAATGTATCATTTATAGCTCTGCCATTATTCCATGACAACATGTTATAATCATATCCTTTATAAAAGAAAAAAGTTGTAAAAACATCTGCGTCAGTCCATCCATAAAGTGGCTGAGCATTTTTATCATCACCATAACCATTTAAGTATTTACCAATCATGGTGGTTCGGTATCCTGGTTTAAATAAATGTGCTGGCAAAGTATAAGGTTCATTGTGTTTAAAGGCATTCCAGCCACCGTTCACTGATGCATTTCTATAAACACCATTCGTATGTGCATACGTTCCTGTTAAAGTAGCAGAACGACTTGGACAACATATAGACATTGGAGTAAAAGAATTTGTAAAATCTATTCCGATAGATTTTAATGAATCAACTATTGGTAAAACTTCTGGAAAATATTGTGGTGTATAAATGGCATCTAAATCATCTGACATTACAATTATAACATTTGGCTTTTTTTTAGTTTTTTGATCTTGTTTATTTTCTATTGTATTATTTGAGTTCGTATTAACAATTTGGCTTGTTTCAGCGTTTTCAAATGGTTTAAAATTATCAGAAATAGCAGAGTATTCTGTTTTATGAATTTTTGTAGAATGGCAAGAAGTCATTAAAATTGCTATTGCTAACAATAGTATTATTTTATTTCTCATCTTATTATTTTCTTACATTTTTAAACACATTCTCAAATCTGTTTAAAGCATCATCAATCACTTCATCAGTGTCAGCCATGCTGCAATATAAACGACTTCCTGCTAAGGTAACAATTCCTTCTGCCATGTAGGCAGCTCCATATTCTTCCATTAATTTTTTTCGTTCGTTAATTTCTGCCAGAACCGATTTAATTTTTAGCAGTTTTATTTTTACATACAAAGTTCCTGCAGCTTCTAAATGGCAAATAGAACCTTGATTAAAGGCAACAAACGGTAAACCATACTTATCTATTAATTGATTTAATCCATGTGTAATTCTGTCTCCAGCTTTTCCAGCTTTTTCGCAAGCATTGGTTCTTTCTATTTCTAATAAAGTATGATAACCTGCACAGCAACTCAATGGATTGGCAGCCATGGTTCCACCAACTTTCACTTTTTTGCCACCTTGTAAACCTGCAGCCAAGCCATCCATATATTCAGCTTTGCCACCAATGCCTCCAGCAGAAGGATAACCACCAGCCACCACTTTACCAAAGATAGTCAAATCAGGTTGTACACCAAAATAACCTTGTGCGCCACTCATGCCAACACGGAATGCAGTTACTACTTCATCAAAAATTAATAACGCACCATATTGATCGCATAATGCTCTTGCTTGTTGCGCGAATTCTTTATAAACCGGATAAGTGCCGCTTTCCGGTCCAAGTGGTTCTAAGATAACCGCTGCAGTGCCGCCGCGTAAACGATTCCATTTCAAGGTGCTTTCTAACGCATCAATGTCGTTTGGTGGAACCGCTTGTGTGTGCCAATGCATCATAAAAGGAATACCTTTGGCATCAAAAAATTTCGTTCCAGGAATTCGTAAATCATAAATCATTTGGTCGCTCCAGCCATGATATGCACCACCAATTTTGATAATCTTTGATTTGCCGGTTTTGATGCGAGCCAAACGCAAAGCACCCATTACAGCTTCCGTTCCAGAACCTAACATTCTGAAGCGTTCCACAGATGGAATATTTTTGCAAATCAATTCTGCTAATTTAAATTCATATTCATGTAGCAAGCCAGTTGATGGGCCACACTCATTAATTAATTCAATTGCTTTTTCTTTGACAGACGGATAGTTGCTGCCTAAAACTGTTGGACCACCAGCTTGTAAAAAGTCGATGTATTTGTTGCCATCTGCATCATATAAATATGCACCTTCGGCTTTTGTAAATGCTAATGGAAATGGATAATTAAAAGCCAAATTATGCTGCACACCACCTGGAATATATTGCTGCGCGTTTTCGTAAATAGCTCTCGATTTGGTGCATTTGGTTTTGTAATAATCCAAATAGTTTTCCATTGCTTTGGGTTCGATGTGTTGCAATGGCAAAGAAACCAAATGATCTAATTTTTTATAGATTGGTTTTATATCGTGGTAGTTGCTGATGGAAAATCCGGTTTGGCACATCTTTTTATTTTATTTATCTTTATAAAAACTAAGATACAAAGTTGCTCTTTTAATGAACACAATTTTTTGATAATAATCAAAATAAATAAATTGCAGAAAACAACCCAAATTTCATTCCTTTCATTTTTACAGCAGTTTGGTGAATTGCCAACTGATTTAATGGATTCTATAGAACAAGTTGTACGAAAAATGGAGTTTCCTAAAAAGCATATTTTAATAAAGAAAGGAAACGTTTGTAATTATTTATATTTTATGGAGAAAGGGTTGGCGCGTAATTTTTTTGAAGAAGACGATAAAGAGCTGACAAACGATATCGTTTTAGAAGGAGAGTTGTTGGTTTCGTTTTCGAGTTTTATTTCCAGAACGGCTTCTTTAGAAACCATTGAATTATTAGAAGATTGTGTATTGTATGCGATACATTACGATGATTTACAAACCTTATACAATACCTTTCCAATTATGGAACGTATTGGACGAATGATAGCAGAGCATCATTATAATTCGTTGGCGATGAAAAGTTATAGATTGAAATTTAGCAATTCAACAGAACGATACGAATATTTATTTACGCATAAATTAGAAATTGTAAAACGCGCACCACTCGGCGTCATCGCTTCTTATTTAGGAATGACGATAGAGAATTTAAGCAGGATAAGAGGAAAAGGATAAATTGTCTGAACTTAATACAAAATTCGTTTTAAAAACAGATAAATAGAATACACAATCAATATTGGTAGCACGAAAAAATCTATTATCTTTGTAATATATAAATTGAATTAATTGAAAACAATTTTCCGAATATTTTTAGTGTTGTGCTGGATGTTGGTGCTTAATGCAAAGGCAAGTAATTGTATTCCTGCCGGAATGACAGATACATTGAAAAGTCAAGCAGAGGTGGATTCCTTTCATATTAATTATCCAGGTTGTACAGTGGTTGATGGAAACTTAAGGATTTCTGGTAATGATATAACAAATCTAGATTCATTGATATTCCTGCATAAAGTTAATGAACTCTCAATAATTGGGACAAATCTTCAATATCTAAATGGATTAAATAACTTAGATACGATTTCAAATTTAGTTTTTATAGAAACTCCAATAAAATCTTTAAGTAGTCTGAGTAATTTTAAATACACAGAGAATATTACTATTTATCAGAATAGCGATTTAGAAAATCTAGTAGGTTTAGAAGGAATACAAAAAATAGTAAATAACGGTAGTGGCAATTCTGGTTGGCTTTATATTTCGAATAATCAAAGGTTGGTTAATCTTAAAGGCTTAAACAATTTGAAAGAATGTTACTACATTAGTATTTTAGGGAACTCAAATCTAATTAATTTTGATGGATTACAACAATTAATTACTGCAGATTATCTTCAGGTTTATGATAATTATTCTCTATTAAACTTCTATGGTCTGGATAATATCAAGACCATAAATAAGGAATTTATTGTAGAAGCAAACAGATCGCTTGTTAGTTTAAATGGATTAAATAGCTTAGAAATATGTAATGATGTATTTATTCATTCAAATTACTTACTTGTAAATTTAAATGGATTGCAAAGTTTGCACTCAGTTTCACTCTTTTCTATTCAAAATAACAGTAATTTAGAAAATGTAAACAATATAAATTCAGTTATTAATATTGACTCGAGTTTAGTAATATCTAATAACCCCAAACTTGGATGTTGCTATAAAGTAAAACAAATAATTCAAAATAATCCTTTGCTTACAGATATAGTAATAACTAATAATGATATTGGATGTAGTAGTGTTCCTGAGGTAATGACATTAACACCAACATCAACTTGTTGCATAGCAGCTTTTATTAATGATACCATTATTATCTGTCAAGGTGATACTTATACCATAGCTTCTCATAATTATACAGCAACAGGTATTTATAAAGATACAATTCATATTAGTGCCGGTTGTGATAGTATTATTATTACTAATCTAACAGTTCTTCCTAAATCCTACCAAATCGTCAATAAAAACTTTTGTGCAGGACAGCAATTTGTATTAAGCAATGGCAGAATAATTACAACCAACGGAACTTATAAAGATACTATTCCAAGTTTCTGCGACAGCATCATTGAATATCATGTTAGCTTTGTAAACAATATTACGGTTAACCAAACTGCAACTATTTGCCAAGGTAAAAATTATACTTTACCTAAAGGAACGATTATAAAAATAGCAGGCATTTATAAAGATACATTGTCTTCTTCATTCGGCTGCGACAGCATTATTATCACCAATCTTAATATTACTCTGCCAGCACCGATTATTAATACTGTTTCTGTTTGCAAAGGAAAGAATTATACTTTGCCAAACGGAAATATTGTTTCTGTTTCGGGAACCTATTATGATACTATCCGTAAACTGAATACTTGCGACAGCATTATTATTACTGATCTTACTGTTACACCACCAACGCCATTTATTAATACGGTTACTATTTGTAAAGGGAAGAATTACACTTTGCCACACGGAAATATTGTTTCTGTTTCAGGAGCGTATTACGACACCCTTCGCGCATTAAATACTTGTGATAGTGTCATCATCACAAATCTTACTGTAAATCCTTATCTGCAATCTTCACAAACAGCGTCCATTTGCCTGGGCAAAACATACACGTTGTCAGGTGGACGTTCAGTTACCCAATCAGGAATTTATTACGACACCATAAAAAACAATAATGGCTGCGACAGCATCATCATCACCACCTTAACGGTTACCAATCCTGTTCCGTTCAATAAAACAGATTCTATCTGCGACGGACAAATTTACACATTGCCTTCAGGCAAGACTATTACTTCTGCAGGAATATATTCGGATACATTAAGAAGCACAAGCACTTGTGATAGTGTGGTTATAACTACGCTGTCTGTTTTTCCGAATACCTTTTCCATACAGTTAAATGCAATAGACAGTATTGATGCAGGAAATTCTGTAGAGCTGAAACCGATTTATAGCGCTGATAGCGCTACAAGTTGGAATTGGTCGCCTGCAAATAGTTTAAGCTGCACTGCCTGCCAAAACCCAATAGCGAACCCAACACTGAATACTACTTATTTGGTGAAAGCAAAAACACAAAATGGCTGTGAAGACACCGCGCAAACTATAATTTTTGTGCGACAGGTTGACGTGTATATTCCGGCGGCGTTTTCACCAAACAATGATGGCATCAATGACGAGCTCACTGTTTTTGTAAACAATCCCTTGTCATTTCATTTGTCTGTTTTCAATCGTTGGAATGAATTGCTTTTTGAAACTAATAATGTAACTAATAAATGGAATGGCACCTATAAAAATCGCGAACTGTCCGTTGATGAATATTTTTATGTACTCGATGTCACTACTCCAAACGGTAAGAGTTATCACAAGCAAGGCACCATTACGCTGTTAAAATAAAGGTTAAAATATATTCTTCCTTACAAGCACATTTCACCTAAAATCATTATTTTCACATAAGTAAAAATACATACTATGGACTTATCGGAATTTGAATACAGACCGGAAAACCTTCCAAAAGACAAAACGGAAAATTTAAAATTCATGGCTAACCTGCGCGAAAAATTTACTGCGGAAGTGCTGGAAAATGAGAAGTTGAAAAAATACATGGAATGTTATCAAATGGCAGACATCGAAAGATTTGCTAAATATGTTGTTGACAAGAAAATGAATTTATTGCATCATTTAGACTGGCTCATTCGTCGTCACGAATACACGCCGGAGATCAAATACAGAAAGGAAGCCGAAAAAACCATTGAACTCATTCAGCAAAAAAAGTTATTTAATATACAATGCCTTTGGCGCGCCAACCAATTCGAACATCCTGCGCTGCGCTGCACCTATGATTTCTTCTTTTGGGAAAGACACATCAATGATTGCCCGTTTCTCGATCCTGTTTCTATTGAAGATATACAGCTCATGCAGGCATTCCTGCGCAAACCCGATGTGCATATACCGGAACGCTATATGCTGGTGGGCTACCAGGAATATGACGGATTGCTAAAAATGGAAGACGATGAATATATACACATGCCGCCATGGTATACGTTATATGATGAATACAGGAACACCGGCAATTTATTAAAGCTGCCTGATTTGCGTACTCAACATGAAAAATTGCTTATGGATGCGCTGCGAAAAGAAGAACAGAGAAAAGAAAAAGAAAATCCCAAACCACCTGTAGAGCGCGATAAACGACCCTATTTTTATGAGCATAAGCAGTTAATCCAATATTTTAAATTGTTTGAAAAGGATAAGCATTTCTTAGAGATCTACAAAGAAGACAAGATATACATGAAGGAACTGGAAACCACAAACGATGATGATTTGGATTTGGCAATATACAATTTGCGCAAGGTAAAAGAACCTGTTTATGTAGATGGAGGAAAAGACTGGAGAGATGCGATAAAAGAAGCAGCACAGCGTCATATCAATAAAATGGTTGCCGATGATCTGGATTTGTTATATGAAGCAGATGCTATGTTCAATGAACTCGGAATAAGCACTTCTAAAGAAGACCTCACAGATGCATTAAATGAACACAGTGGTTTTATGGTAAAAAGATTAAAACAAGGCGCACTGCTTTTAGGAATAGAACCGGATAAGTATTGGTAATAGAAAGTTAACTATTATTCTTTTCATACCTAAATACTACAGCTTCTTTATTTTGTGATTCATATATAATTTCCGCCAGAGAACCATTAGTCTTTGTGATTCTCGGAGGATTAGAATAAGGATATTCTGTATAAATATTCGGAACAATTAAACATAAAGCGTTTACATCTTTTTCTTCATTTAAAAAATATTCTACAAAGCCATAATCATAATCTGTTTTTCCATACCATATTTGTGGCAGAGAATTTTCATGAATATTGATTTTGATCCATTTCTCTAAATGTTCAAGTTCTCTAAAATCTCCTTCAACTATAACAGAATACTGGTGGGTTAACAATAATACATTTCGTTCATTTACATCATCAGCATCTAAACCTCGGCCTCCAAATTTAGGATCATACTCATTTAAAAATTCATCAAATGTCTGTACTCTCATGGTTGTTTAGTTTCTTCCTTTTCTACTTCAACCACTTCCTTTTTCTTCTTTCTTCGTCCGCCACTCTTTCTCAGTTTGCGGCTTACTTTATATAAACGGTAAAAATGCGGATTCGTCAGCTTAAACAAACTCATATTGCTGTCCATACGTTCGCGCAGCAGTTGTTTGGTTTCCACAAATAAAGTAATCAGATTTTCAGTCGCTATTTTACGTTTGTTAAGTGCTAATGTCGGTTCCGCAGAGAAATCTTCAAAATCAGTGATCGCTTGCTGCATATCGGCAATCATTTGAGGTGTCAGTCCGCAAGCTGCAAGTGCTACTATATTTTCCTGCGCGCGGTCATGAATATTTTGGCAATGCGCATGAATAATTTCGTCGCGCATCGTAAACAGCTCATACTCGCTGTAATCAACTTCGGCTTTCAATATCAAATTTTGTTGCGTGGAGGCATAACCAGTCACTATCTTCGCCGTAATGTTCGAGCGGTACGCCAGGTTGCGTTTCAGGTTCCGCTTGTCTTCCGCAATGCCGGTCAGCACCGTGCCTTGTTCCATCGATGTGTCTTTTATCTCTTGCACCTTTGCTTTGAAGTCTGCCAGCGACTGCAGCAGCATCGGAATAGGCGAAATAAGGTCAATATTTTCCTCGCAGCGTTCAATAACAACGTTAAACATGCTAAGGTAATCTTCCTGTGTATCGTTCATAGTTATGGTTTTATAGATAAATATAAAGAATTTGTGTAATAATTGCTCCTATTTGTTAAAAAATCACGCCTCAGAGGCACAAAATCAATATTAACGCACACAAAATCCATATTAACGCATGCAGAATCAATATTAATGCATACAGAATCAATATTAACGCATACAGAATCAATATTAACGCATACAAAATCGATATTAACGCACACAAAATCGATATTAACGCACACAAAATCAATATTAATGCATACAGAATCAATATTAACGTACGCAAAATCGATATTAACGCATACAAAATCGATATTAACGCACACAGAATCGATATTAACGCATACAAAATCGATATTAATGCACGCAGAATTGATATTAACGCATGCAGAATCAATATTAACGCATGCAGAATCAATATTAATGTCTACAAAATCGATATTAACGTACACAGAATCAATATTAATGCATGCAAAATCGATATTAACGCACGCAGAATCAATATTAATGCACACAAAATCAATATTAACGCATTATTTATTAGGAATGTGGAGGCATTTTTAAAAGAAAAGTGCTGAGGCAGTAACTCTGACGGGTTTTAAACCTTATCAGAGTTAACGATATTAAAACACCGCTCTCAACTGCGCGCTGCCAGTGTTGACGAGTTTGGCGGTGCCGGTTTTTCTGCCTTCGTAAATTAAGCTAATTTCTAAGTTTTGCGATATGTTTCTGGTGTAGCTAGCGTTCCAGATGTAGTTTTTGCCTGGTTGCAGTCCTTCTAAAATGGTGTATGCTTTGGTGCTTCCGTTTTCGCCAGTGAATTTTACCATTGCAAAGGTAAATTTGGTTTCTAAAGTGTTTTTAGATGCTTTGTTGTAACGCAGCTCAAATTCCATTTTATTGGCCAATGCTTTTTCACCACCTAATTCATTTTTGTTTCTCTTATCTGCAAAACCATAACTTAAAGATGTGCGTAATTGTGTTTTCCAATTGTAGGTGAATTTTGGCTCAAAAGAATAGGCGCGAATATCAAAATTATTCTGTTTAAAAAAATCAGACGTTAATCGGTTTCTGGTTTGTATGAATTTTAAGTTTAGAGAAAAAGCGGTATTCAAATTATAATATGCTTCAATAATGTTGTCCATTCTTCGGCGCGTGTCGTATCCGTTTATGGTTAGCAATTTATCGTTGACTAATTGGTTGGTGAATGAAAATGAATACACAGGATCGCCAGCATTGAAAATAAATGTATTTCGAATGTTTGAGTTGAGAGAAATAATAGTTGAATCAATTGTTTTAAAGATAAATGGATTGAAAGCGCGATGCACTTTTGAGTCATTGCCTTTTAACGTTTTACGTCGAATATTGATGTAGGATTGAAAAGTTAATTTCGACATGAATTTTTTAAATCCTTTCTGATTAAACCAAATTGCTTTTGGTTGTATGGTAATATTTTGCGTGTATGCTGTAGTGTATGCTCGAATGTATTCGTTCAAATCGGTTTGCACTTTCACAAATTGTGCGCTATCATTAAATTGCGAAGGCACAAATTCATCTAATTCTTTTACACCATTAAAATTTTGATCAATCCATTTAAAATAACCTTGTCCGCTTGGCACTTGCACAAAGGTATATTGCCGAACGCGTTCTTGTCCACCACCTAATTCGTAAATTGCATTTAACCGAACCGTACCTTTTTTTATTCTAATTCCATATTCAGTTCTGCCTAAATAGGTTTGTTCTGCTTGTGAGCTAATGGTAGTATCTTTTGGTTTTAAATCTCTAAAAGTAAATTGCCAATTTAAAGTTTGATTTTTTAAAGTGTTTGCATTTCCATTAAATTCTACGGAATGCGCAACTGTTGAATCTTTGAATTGTGCATTTTTTGTTTCTATATCTTTTCGGTATTTGTAGGTTAAATTGAAATTCCATTTAGCAGAATCTGGTAAAGAAATTTGAACAGTGAGATTATTGTTTTTAAAAGAATTATACTGTAATTCATTAGATATTCTGTTTCTGAATTGATTGTTTTCTTGAGAAAAACCAACTGCAAAATTTAATCCGCGAGCTTTGGCAATTGCATATTGTGCTAAAATAGACGGACGAAAAAAGAGTGATTTGTTCAATGAATCTTGCGTGTTTAATAATCGTGCATCTGCATTTATTTTTATGTTTTTATAATTGGTAGAAAAAGAAAGCCAGTTTTCAAAACCTTTATAAATCTTTTGTCTGATAAAAGTTGAAAATTTATAACCAGCTTGAATCTGATGTTTGGTATCTATCAATAAAGTTTGATAGCGTGCAATATGTTCCGTTTTATTTACGGTGTTGTTGATATTCCAATCGCGTGTAAATTCTACGTTTCTGTATTGTTCTACTTGCTGAAAACGTTCGCTTTTAAATTCATATTGTACAGAATTAGAAAATACTAAATTACGTTTTAGCGAATCAAATCTATTCGCTTGTAACATGTATGAGTATCCTAAATTTTGTTTATTGTCTTTTGGTGAAAATAAATTTTTATCATTATTTGAAAAACCCATTTCCGTACGAACAGACATGTTTTTATTAATTCTGTAATCCAATCCAAATGTAAATAGCAATTGACTTTTTGGTGTAACAATTAAAATAATCGGTTCTGAATTACCTTGTGGCACACCATTGATAGGTGCTATCCATTTATAAACACGAACATTATTTGAATTTTTGGTTGGAATATAATTTCCTTTATTATTTCCAACAAAAGAAAAATTTAATAAATATTTTGCACTGTCTGGATTGGTTTCATAAACAAAAATAGAATCGTAAAAAACACCATTTACGGTGGTGTCTGTTTTTTTATATTGCACACGCGAGGCATCGTAAGTTGTTTCTCGAACACCAGAAATGTAAGCACTGGAAATATCGTTTCCAATAGTTGCTAAATAAGCTTTGGTGCTATCTGTAAGCGAATTTGTAATCGGTTTATTTTTCGCATCTTGTTCTGCATACACTTGTGTGTAGAGTGTTAGATTTTTATAATTAAATTTGATAGCTTCATGTAAGGTAGTTCTCAAATAATTTCGTTCAGCATATTCAAATTCTATTACAATACGAGAATCTTTGGTAATTAAAAATCGTGGCATAAAAATAATTTCACCGCTATTGTAATCTATCACATAATCTAATAATTCACCACGTTGTAATCGAACTCCATCTACAAAAACTTTTTCGCTTCCAGCTAAAATAATTAAAAAGGTTTCGTTGTTGTTTCCAATTAAACGGTAAGGACCTTGGTTGCCTTCTGTGCCTTGAATAATATTTCTCGCAAATTTTCCTCTGCTAATACCAACAGATGTAGAAGTCTGCAAACGCATACCTTTTTTAAATTTTAAATCATTTGTATAGCTGATACCTTGTAATTGTTTTCCGAATTTTAAAAAATAACTTTCGTAGTTTTTAAGCGTGTAATCGCCAGCAATAATTGCATGTGGATCTTTTTTTAATTGGATATAAATTTTATCAAAATCTTGCAGTTGTGCTGTGTTACCATCTGGTTGTAAAGGAATGGAATTGTCGGTAAGAGCTGCAGTTATCTCAATATCATTTCCAATTTTTCCACTTAAACGCAAATCTAAATTAGAGTTTAAAACTAAATCCTGATTGCTGCCAAATTGAATACCACGCGCAAAATTTCCGCTATAATTTAATCCATCTAAATTGATGAATGAGGTAGAATTTACAATTTGTGGTTGGTAATAATATCGATCATAATAGAGCGAGTCGCCTTTGCGAATTACTGGTGGACTTTTATGTTTTGCAACAGTCGAAATATTTATCGGTAAAGTTCGATAGGTGAGCAAAATAGAATTTGGACGAACATTGTTTTTAAAAATTAATTTTCCATTAGCAAAGTCAAGTGTATAATTATCTGGTGCAATAATTTCGTTAGTTTCATTATTTTTTAAAGAAAAGGAATTTGGAAAAATACTAAGTGTGTCAATAGAAATTGTATCAGATGTAATCGTAAGATTTTTGCTTCGGTAATTTGAAAATTGTGCATAATTTGGCAAGGTTGTTTGTGCGCATAAGATCGGAAGAGCACACGTCTGA